>DATLEL010000264.1:0-6699 GCA_035525255.1 Usitatibacter sp. | reverse complement strand
GCGGCGCGGATCGCGCGCGCGATGCCGACGCCGATGTCCTCGGCGTTGAGCACGCGGAAGGCGGCCTTGGCGACACCCTTCGCGATGGCGAGCTGGTCCATCTCCTCGTAGTCGCCCTGCTGCAGGTCGACGACCTCGCGCTCGGAAGAGCCGCTGATGAGGATCATCGGGAAGCAGTTGGTGGTCGCGTGGGCGAGCGCGGTGAGGCCATTGAGGAAGCCCGGAGCCGATACCGTGAGGCAGATGCCGGGCTTCTGCGTGAGGAAACCCGCGATCGACGCGGCGTAGCCGGCGTTCTGCTCGTGGCGGAACGAGATCATGCGCAGGCCCTCGGCTTGCAGCATGCGGGTGAGGTCGGTGATCGGGATGCCGGGCAAGCCGAACACGGTATCGATGCCATTAAGCTTGAGCGCCTCGATCACGAGATGGAAGCCGTCGATCTGGGGCGCGCTCGCGGCGGAAGCGCCGCTCGCGTGGGACGGCGCGGGGGCCTGGCCGGAAACGGCGGGGTTGGTGACGGTGGCCATGGTGTTTTCCTCCGGGGGAAACGGCGCGCGGGAGCCGCGCGGCAGGGAATTGGACCTTCGGGATCAGGCTACAATGTTAAAAAAAGCCCCTCACGGCTCACCTTGATACGGGTCAAGTTCCGGCCCGCCGCTCCCCCGAATGACCCTACTCGTCAACCATCCCGAGCACGCGGACATTCGCGCGCTCCTGCACCGGAACATCGTCCTGCGCCGCCTGAAGAAGCGCGCCTTCGAGGAGCTCGAAGCCGTGCTGGCCGTGGTCGACTACCGCAAGGGCGACGTGCTGCTCTCCCAGGGCGCACACGAGATGGAGCAGTACTTCGTCCTCGACGGCATCCTGAAGCGCGTGGTGGCGAGCCCGGAGGGCAAGGAGATGATCCTGCGCTTCGCGAGCGAAGACGACATGGACACCAGCTACGCGGCCTGGAAGCTGCGCACGCCGGCGCCCTATTCGATCCGCGCGGTCACCAAGGCGCGGGTCGCGAAGATGCCGCTGCCGCAATGGGCCGCCTTCCTCGACAAGCACGCCGAGCTCAAGGACGACTTCGAGTACGAGGTGATGCACCTCATGAGCGAGGTCATGGCGCACACCATCACCCTGCATCTCCTCGACGCGCCGGGGCGGGTGCACCGCTTCATGCGCAAGCACCCGGAGCTTGCGGAGCGGGTGCCGAAGAAGGAGCTGGCGTCGTACCTGAACCTTTCCGCCGAGACGCTATCCCGGTTGAAGCACGCCGGAAAAATCTAGCCAGGCACCGCGCAGAGTGCTAAGGGTGCGATTTGCACCACACGAGGGTTACATCTTTCTTTATCGCTTTGTTATCTGCGGCAATCTGCGTTCCCTGCCAGCCTCACCCCGCTAACAGTCACAGAGAGAGAGACTGCTAGCGGTCTTTCAGCTGCGAGGGGAAGCGGTAGAGGCCGCCGGCCATGGTGCGCAGCTCGTTGGCCACACCCTTCGCGCCGGAGAGCTTGCCGAGGATCTCCTCCACCAGCGCCTTCTCGCGATCGTCCACAACGATGCCCTTGAGCGCGAGGCGCGCGGCGTTCACCTCCACGACGATGTCGATGGCCGCGGCGCGTGGGTCAGCGCGCAATGCCGCGCGGGCGCGCGCCTGCAGGGCGAGGTCCTCGAGCTTCTGGCGTGACGCGGGGGTTTCCTGGAATTCCGCGGCACGCGCGAGCGCGATGACCTGCTGGACGCAGGTGGAAATGGCCACCCGCTCGGTGTTCAGCGTGAGGTCGTACAGGGTCGGATCGCCCCAGCTCACATTGAACGCCTCTCCCATGCGGCTCGCCCGCGCCGCGTCGTCCGCCTGGATCTCGTGGCGCGCGAGATCCTCGTCGTCGGTTTCCAGGCGCTCCATCAGGCGCTTCACCCGCAGCTCGGTGGGCGCGCATACGCGCACGCACGGAATGTGCGGTACCGCGCGCAGCAGCAACGTCGCGCCCCAGCCGCGGATCAGCACATTGCCCTTCACCGCGAGGTCGAACACTTCCTCCGCGGTGAAGATGGAGATGGTCTTCTCGTCCGCGGCCCATTTCTCCACCCGGCTCGCCTTGCCCTCGCGGATGCGGCGGATGAGGCTCTTCTTCACCTGCATGCGGCCGGCGACCACGTCGCCCACCTCGTGGCGCACCTGCTGCAGGCCGAGCGCCTCGCAGACGCCCAGCGCCACGTCCTTGCCGAGGCTCGCCATCTCCTGGGTCATCGCGATCACGGCCATGGCTAGTCCTTCATCGTCGGCGCCGCGTGGTTGCGGCCCCGGATCACGTCGAGCGCCATGGAGATGAGGGGCCAGAAGAGCAGCAGCAACGCGAGGGTGGTGATGGTGCCGACCAGGCCGTTGGAATAGAAGATGCGGACGTCGCCTTGCGAGAACAGCATCGACTGCCGGAACGAGTCTTCGGCGCGATCGCCCAGCACCAGGGCCAGCACCAGGGGTGCCAGCGGGTAGTCGAGCTTCTTGAAGATGTATCCCAGCACTCCGAAGAGCAGCATCAGCCACACGTCGAACATCGAGTTGTGCACCGTGAAGGCGCCGATGGCGCAGATCACGAGGATCACCGGCGCGATGATGGAGAACGGCACGCGCAGGATCGCCGCGAAGAGTGGCACGCATGTGAGCACCACGACGAGGCCGACGATGTTGCCGAGATACATCGAGGCGATTAGCCCCCAGACGAAATCGGCCTTCTCGACGAAGAGCAGCGGCCCGGGCTGCAGGCCCCAGATGAGCAACCCGCCCAGCAGCACCGCGGCGGTAGGCGAGCCGGGCACGCCGAGGGTGAGCATCGGCAGCAGGGCCGAGGTGCCGGCCGCGTGCGCGGCGGTCTCGGGTGCCACGACGCCCTCGACCATTCCCGTGCCGAATTTTTCGCCATCCCGCGACATGCGCTTGGCGAGCCCGTAGCTCATGAACGAGGCCGGGGTGGCGCCGCCGGGGACGATGCCCATCAGGCATCCCACGACGGAGCTGCGCACCGACGTCTTCCAGTAGCGCGGCAGCTCCTTCCAGGTCTCGATCACCACGCGCATGTTGAGCTTCGCCTTGGCGCCCTCGAATTCGAGCCCTTCCTCGATGGTGAGGAGGATCTCGCCGATGCCGAAGAGCCCGATCACCGCGATGAGGAAGTCGAAACCCTTCAGCAGCTGCGTGAAGCCGAACGTGAGCCGCAATTGCCCGGTCACCGTGTCGATGCCGACGGCCGCGAGCGCGAAGCCCGTCATCATCGCGGCGATGGTCTTGAACGGCGCGCCCTTGCTCATGCCGACGAAGGCGCAGAACGTGAGCAGGTAGACGGAAAAGAATTCCGGGGGGCCGAAGCGCAGCGCGAATCGCGCTACCAGCGGAGCCATGAAGGTGATCAGGAGCACCGCGACCAGCGCGCCGACGAACGACGAGGTGAATGCGGCCGTCAGCGCCGCGCCCGCGCGGCCCTTCTGTGCCAGCGGATAGCCGTCGAAGGTGGTGGCCACCGACCAGGGCTCGCCGGGAATGTTGAACAGGATCGACGTGATGGCGCCGCCGAAAAGCGCGCCCCAGTAGATGCACGACAGCAGGATGATGGCCGACGTGGCGCCGCCGGGCTGCTGTGCCATGGAGAACGTGAGCGGCAGGAGGATCGCCACCCCGTTCGCGCCGCCGAGGCCAGGCAGCACGCCGATGATCACGCCCAGCACGATGCCCGCGAACATCAGCATCAGGTTGAACCACGAAAGGGCGACGGCGAAGCCGCCGAAGAGCGCGTTGAGCTCGTTCATCTCGCGGGGGCCCTCAGCGGAACCCGAACAGGGCTTCGAACGGGCCCTTGGGCAGCGGCACCTGGAACCACACCTCGAACATCAGGAAGAAGGCGAACATCACGCCGATCGCGACCGCCGCCGCCTTGAGCCAGCTGTACTTGCCGAGGAGCCGCATGAACAGCACGATGAAGAGCGCGGAAGCCTCGTAGATGCCGAGGCTGTACAGCGGGTTGGAGATGAGCGCGACGTAGACGAGGCACGGCAGCATCACCGTGAGCACCATGCGCAGCTGGGCCCACATCACGAAGGGCTTGGCCCCGGCGGCGCCGAGGCTGAACGCGCGGAACAGGTTGATGGCCGAGGCGATGCAGATGATCACCCCGATGTAGAACGGGAAATATCCCGCCTGGGGTCCATCGGACCCCCACTGCGAGCCCAGCCGGCGGCTATCCCACACCACTACCGCGCCGAAGGCGAGGAAAGCGAGGGCCATCCCCATTTCCCACAAGCGAACCGAGCCGACAGCCCGGTCCTGATCCCGCTGCTGCATGCGCCATCCCCGCTCTGGTTGGAGCCGGCCCCGGCAGGACGCCGGGGCCGTGCCCGAGGCTTACTTCGCGGCCAGGAAGCCGGCTTCCTTCATGAGGTTCTGGTGCAGCGCCTCGTTCTTGGCCACCCAATCGGCGTACTCCTTGCCGGTCATGGTGGTCTGGTTGAAGGCGCCGTCCTCCATGAACTTCTTCCATTCCGGCGTCTGGCGGACCTTGTCCAGCACGTCCGCGTAGAACTTCACCTGGTCGGGCGAGACGCCACCGGCCATGAAGATGCCGCGCAGCATGAGGTAGTCGGTGGGAACACCGGCTTCTTTGCAGGTCGGGATGTCGTTCCAGGACATGTCCTTGGTGACCTTCTCCTTGTACGGCATGCGCTCGTTGTCGAATACGCACAGGGGGCGCAGGTTGCCGGCGCGCCATTGGGCGACGGCCTCGATCGGGTTGTTGACCGTGCTATCGATGTGCTTGCCCACCAGTTGTGTCGCCACCTCGCCGCCACCCTTGAACGGGATGTAGGTGAACTTGCTGGTGGTCTGCTTCTCGAGGGCCACGGTGATGATCTGGTCCTCCTGCTTGGACCCGGTGCCACCCATCTTGAACTTGTTGTTGCCGCCTGCCTTCACCGCGGCGATGTAGTCCTTGGCGGTCTTGTAGGGCGCTTCCGCGTTGACCCAGAGGACGAAATTGTCCAGCGCCATCATGCGCACCGGCGTGAGGTCCTTCCAGTTGAACGGCACGCCGGTGGCGAGCGGCGTGGTGAACAGGTTGGAGAGCGTGATGATGATCTTGTGCGGATCGCCCGCGGAGCCCTTCACGTCGAGGAAGCCCTCGGCGCCGGCGCCACCGCCCTTGTTCACGACGACCATCGACTGCTTCATCAGGTTGTGCTTCGCGATGATCGACTGGATCAGGCGAGCCATCTGGTCCGCGCCGCCGCCGGTGCCGGCGGGGACGATGAACTCGACGTTCTTGGTGGGTTCCCACGCGAGCGCGGGCATGGTGGCTGCGAAGGCCAGGGCGGCCCCGAGCGCGAGACGTTTGGCAAAGCTGGGCATCTTGGATTCTCCTCGGTGTTCGACTGCAAGAGTCGATGGGACATCTGTCCTCGCGCGCCGGCGGCGCGCGGGCGCCCGTGCATCCCTAACGGGCGGAATTCTGCTTGGCGAGCGCGTAACGCGACGTGGCGCGCCGGCCCATCCACTGGCCGACCACCACGACGAGCACGGCGCAAATCACCGCGGGCACATACTTCATGCTGGCCGGATACGGCGAGGTCCAGGCGGCGATCGCGCCGTCCTCCCACGCCATCTCGCCGGCGACGAACCCGATCAACGCGGCGCCGATGGTGATCACCACCGGCCAGCGCTCCATCACCTTAACGAGCATGGTGGCTCCGAAGATGACCAGCGGAATGGAAATCGCGAGGCCGATCATCAGCAGGCCCCAATGGCCGCCGGCGGCGGCAGCTACCGCGATCACGTTGTCCAGGCTCATCACCAGGTCCGCGATGAGTATGGTCTTGATCGCCTGCCAGAGGTTTTCGCTGGCGTTGACCTCGGCGCCCTCGTCCTCGGGGACCAGGAGCTTCGCGCCGATCCAGAGGAGGAGCACCGAGCCGATGAGCTTCAGCCAGTGCAGCTCCAGCAGCTTGACGGCGAAGAGCGTCAGCACGATCCGCAGCGCGATGGCGGCGCCGGCGCCCCAGAAGATCGCCATCTTCTGCTGACGGGGCGGCAGCGAGCGCGCGGCCAGCGCGATCACCACCGCGTTGTCGCCGGACAATACGATGTTCACGCCGATGATCTTCAGCAGCGCGGTCCAGAAGAGGGGATCGTCGATAGTCATGAAATAGCAGGGAGCGCGCGGCGAATGGGTTTTATAATTTTATCCATGAAAGGTAGAGAGCGTTTGAGCGAATGGCCTTGACTTGCATCAAGACGGTCCGATGGACGCTCGGCATGGCCCTCGTGGCGCTTGCCTGCACCGTCACGCGCGCGCAGCCCGCGAGCGATTCCGATGTCCTCGCGGCGCGCGAGGCGGCCCAGCGCGGGCAGTGGCGCGCGCTCGATGCGCTGCGCCCGCGGTTCGCCGGGCATCCGCTCGAGGCCTATCCCACCTACTGGCTGCTCTCCGGCACGGTCGATCGCGCGGACCCCGCCGAAGTGCGCGCGTTCCTCGAGCGTTACCCGAAAGGTCCGCTTGCCGAGAGCCTGCGCCGCGAGTGGCTGCGTGCGCTCGGGGCCGCGGGTTCCTGGGATGCCTTCCGCGCCGAATACCCGCGCGTCGTGGGCGAGGACGCGGAGATCACCTGCTACGCGCTGCAGGAGCGCAGCGCGCGCAAGGACCCGGAAGTCGCGGCCGAGGCCCGGCA
>DATLEL010000254.1:0-6999 GCA_035525255.1 Usitatibacter sp. | reverse complement strand
AGCGCGCTCAACTGGTGCGTCGCCGAAATGGAGAGGCGCTACAAGCTGATGAGCGCCATCTCGGTGCGCAACCTCGCCGGCTACAACCAGAAGGTGCGCGAGGGGATCGAGAAGAAGCAGCCGCTCAAGCATCCGTTCACGCTCACGCCGGACAATCCCGAGCTGCTCGAATCGCTGCCGCTCATCGTCGTGCTCATCGATGAGCTGGCCGACCTGATGATGGTGCAGGGCAAGAAGGTCGAAGAGCTGATCGCGCGCCTGGCGCAGAAGTCGCGCGCGTGCGGCATCCACCTGATTCTCGCGACGCAGCGGCCGTCGGTGGACGTGATCACCGGCCTCATCAAGGCCAATGTGCCCACGCGCATCGCGTTCCAGGTCTCGGCCAAGGTGGACTCGCGGACCATCCTCGACCAGCAGGGCGCGGAGAGCCTGCTGGGGCAGGGCGACATGCTGTACCTGCAGCCGGGCGGCGGGATACCGACTCGCGCCCACGGCGCCTACGTGGCCGATGCCGAGGTGCATCGCGTGGTCGAGTCGCTCAAGAAGCAGGGCGAGGCGCAGTACATCGACGGCATCCTCGACGAGCCGGAGCCCGAGCTGAACGCCGGCGGGGAGGGCGGTGTCCCAGGAGGAGAGGCGGATCCCCTGTACGACCAGGCGGTGCAGATCGTGGTCCAGAACAAACGCGCCTCCATCTCCCTCGTGCAGCGGCACCTGCGCATCGGCTACAACCGGGCGGCGCGCCTGATCGAGGACATGGAGAAGGCGGGGCTGGTGACACCGATGGCGTCCAACGGGAACCGCGAGATCATCGTTCCTTCCAAGTAGTTCCGGGCCCATGAAATACCTCCTGCTGTTCCTCCTTTCGCTTTCCGCGTCCGCCTCCGGCCTCGACGACTTCCTCGCCTTCAATTCGGGCACCAGGACCGCCACGGCACGCTTCGAGCAGCAAGTCCTCGACCGCGCCGGCAAGGTGGTGGAGCGCGCCTCCGGCACGTTCGCTTTCGCGCGCCCCGGCAAGTTCCGCTGGACCTACGAGAAGCCCCACCAGCAGCTGCTGGTGGGCGACGGCCAGAAGCTCTGGATCCACGACCCGGACCTGAACCAGGTGACGGTGAAGCGCATCGACAACGCGTTGTCGTCCACGCCCGCGGCGCTGCTCGCTGGACGCGACGACATCACCAAGCTCTTCACCCTCGCCGATGGCGGCACTGCCGACGGCCTCTCGTGGGTGGTGGCCACTCCGAAGTCGCAGGACACGGGCTTCGAACGCGTGCGCCTCGGCTTGAACGGCAAGACGCTCGCGGCGATGGAGCTCTACGACCAGCTCGGCGGGCGGACGATGCTGCGATTCCTCGACCTCAAGGCCAACGCACCGGTCCCGGCGGAGGCGTTCCGGTTCAAGGCGCCGCCCGGCGCGGACGTGATAGAGGACGCCCTGCCGAAGAAGTGATGTTCTCCCTCTCCGGGCCGCCCAGGGAGTGGCACGTGGCGCTGGGAGAGGGCCGGGGACAGGGTCCCGCCTTATCATGGATCCATGAACCAGCCCCGCGACCTGTTCACCGAGACCGGCGAGGCCTACGCGCCGCTTGCGGAGCGGTTGCGCCCGAAGACCATCGACGACATGGTGGGCCAGCAGCACCTGCTGGGGGAAGGCAAGCCGATCCGCGTCGCGCTGCAGGCGGGGCGCCCGCACTCGATGATCCTGTGGGGCCCTCCCGGGGTCGGCAAGACCACGCTCGCGCGCCTGATGGCGAACGCTTTCAATGCCGAGTTCATCGCCATCTCGGCGGTGCTGGCCGGCGTGAAGGAGATCCGTGAATCGGTCGAGCGGGCGAAGCTCACGCGCGACCAGTACTCCCGCTCCACCATCATGTTCGTGGACGAGGTGCACCGCTTCAACAAGTCGCAGCAGGACGCGTTCCTGCCGCACGTGGAATCGGGCCTCCTCACCTTCATCGGCGCGACCACCGAGAATCCGTCCTTCGAGGTGAACGGCGCGCTGCTATCGCGCGCGCAGGTGTATGTGCTGGAGAGCCTCAAGCCTGCGGACCTCGACCGGCTCATCGCGCGCGGCTTCGAGGAGGAGCGGATCGACGCCACCACCGACGCGCGCGCACGCATCGCGGAATTCGCCGATGGCGACGGACGCCGCGCGCTGAACCTGGTGGAGCAGGTCGCGCAAGCGGCGCGCGTCGACGCCAAGCGCGGCGTCGACCTCGAATTCGTGAACGCGGTCGCACAGCGTGCAGGCCGTCGCTTCGATAAGGGCGGCGAGAACTTCTACGACCAGATCTCGGCGCTGCACAAGAGCGTGCGCGGCAGCGATCCCGACGCCTCGCTCTACTGGATGGTGCGCATGCTGGATGGGGGCGCCGACCCCCGCTACCTCGCCCGACGCATCATCCGCATGGCGAGCGAGGACATCGGGCTTGCGGATCCGCGCGCGCTCGAAGTCTGCGTGACGGCCGCGGCGGTCTACGAGCGGCTCGGCTCGCCCGAGGGCGAGCTGGCGCTTGCCGAAGCGGTGGTGTATCTCGCCGTCGCGGCGAAGTCGAACGCGGTCTACACCGCGTACAACGAGGTCCGCGCGTTCATCGCCGAGGACGGCACGCGTCCGGTACCGCTCCACATCCGCAACGCGCCCACCAAGCTGATGAAGAATCTCGGCTACGGCAAGGACTATCGGTATGCGCACGACGAGGAGGAAGGCTACGCCGCGGGCGAGAGCTATCTTCCCGATGGGATGGAGCCGCACCACTGGTACCAGCCCACCGATCGCGGCCTCGAAGGCAAGATCCGCGAGAAGCTCGAGCACCTGCGCTCGCTGGACGAGCGCGCGAAGAAGCTAAAATGATGGAATGCTCGACATCCAGCTCCTTCGCAAGGACCTTCCCGCCGCCATCGCGGGCCTGAAACGCCGCCACTTCGACTTCGACGAGGCGGGCTTCCGCGCCATCGAGGACGAGCGCCGCAAGCTGCAGTCGCGCACCGAGGAGCTGCAGGCCAGGCGCAACACGCTCTCCAAGCAGGTGGGCATGCTGAAAGCCAAGGGCGATGACGCTTCGGCGGTGCTGCAGGAGGTGGCGGGCATCGGCGACGAGGTCAAGTCCAACGAGGCGGCGCTCGGCACGCTGCAGCAGCGCCTGGACGAGTTCCTGCGCCGCATCCCCAACATTCCGCGTCCCGAGGTGCCGGTCGGAAAGTCCGAGGCCGACAACGTCGAGGTGCGCCGCTGGGGCACGCCGCGCGCGTTCGCATTCAAGCCGAAGGACCACGTGGACGTGGGCGCGGGGCTGGGCGGGATGGACTTCGACACCGCGTCCAAGCTTTCGGGCGCGCGTTTCGTGGTGCTGAAGGGCGCCGTTGCGCGCCTGCACCGCGCGCTCGCCCAGCTGATGCTCGACGTGCAGACGCGCGAGCATGGCTACACGGAGTGCTACGTCCCCTACATGGTCAACGCCCACTGCATCGATGGCGTGACCAACCTGGAGAAATTCCGCGAGGACGGCTTCCGCATCGACGGACGCGACGCATTCCTGATTCCCACCGCCGAAGTGCCGGTAACCAACTTCGTGCGCGACGAGATCGTCGACGGCGGCCGGCTGCCGATGAGGATGACCGCGCACACGCCGTGCTTCCGCGCCGAGGCCGGAAGCTACGGCAAGGACACTCGCGGGATGATCCGCCAGCACCAGTTCGACAAGGTCGAGATCGTGCAGCTGGTGAAGCCCGAGGATTCGACGGCCGCCCACGAGGAGCTCACCGGCCACGCCGAGAAGATTTTGCAGAAGCTGGAGCTTCCCTACCGCGTGGTGCTGCTCTGCACCGGCGACATCGGCTTCTCCAGCGCCAAGACCTACGATCTCGAGGTGTGGCTGCCGGGCCAGGACGCGTACCGGGAGATCTCGTCGTGCTCCAACTTCGAGGCTTTCCAGGCGCGGCGCATGCAGGCGCGCTTCCGTGACGAGAAGGGCAAAGTGCAGCCCCTGCACACCCTGAACGGCTCCGGCCTGGCGGTGGGTCGCACGCTCGTCGCGGTGCTGGAGAACTACCAGAACCCTGATGGGTCGGTGACGGTTCCCGCTGCGCTCGTGCCCTACATGGGCGGCGTCACGAAGCTCGAAGTGAAGTGACCACGAGATTCATCGTGGTCCGCCACGGCGAAACCGAGTGGAACGTGCAGCACCGCATCCAGGGCCACGGCGACAGTCCCCTCACGGCCCGCGGGCGCGCCCAGGCGGATGCGATCGCCGAGCGCCTCGCCGAGGAGCATTTCGACGCGCTCATCGCGAGCGACCTCGGACGCACGCTCGAGACCGCGCGGCGCATCGCGAGCCGCACCGGGCACGCAGTCATTGCCGACCGCCGCCTGAGGGAGCGCAACTTCGGCGAGGGCGAAGGCCTCACCTACGCCGAAATCGACAAGCGCTTCCCGGGTGCTTTCTCGCGCACGCGTGAAATGGATCCCGACTACCTCGTCCCGGGCGGCGAGACGCGCCGGCAATTCCACCATCGCGTGCTGCTCGCCTTCGAGGCGCTGGCGCTCGAGCATTTCGGCAAGCGCATCGCCGTGGTGGCGCATGGCGGCGTGCTGGCGGCGATCTATCGCGTGATCCACGACATCCCCGTCGCCCATCCCCACACCATCCCCATCACCAACGCGGCTTACAACGCGATCACCTTCGAAGCCGACACCTGGAATCTCGAGGCGTGGGACGATGTGGCTCACCTGCCGGGCGTGGTTCCCTTCGTCGAGAGCTGAGCGGCCTCCGCTTCCTCGGGCGGCGGCATGAGCGCGGTATCGCGCGTCTCCATGCGCGAGAGGATGTCGTAGTAGTTGCGCACGTTGTCCACCAGCTGCATCGCTTCGAAGCCACGCGCATAGCCGTGCTTCAGCTGCTGGTAGTGATCCGGCTCCGCGAGTCGCGGGAGGACCTGCCGCACATCCTGCCACTGGTCCGGGCTCAAGTTCGCCCTCTGCGCCAGGATGCGCGCGTCCTCCAGGTGCCCCAGCCCCTGGTTGTACGCGGCGAGTGCCAGCCAGGTGCGGTCGGGCTCCGCGATGCGCGGGTGCAACCCCTCCTTGAGGAGTGCCAGGTAGCGCGCCCCGCCGAGGATGCTGTCGCGCGCATTGAGGCGGTTCTTCACCTGCAGGCGTTCGGCGGTCTCGTCGGTCAGCATCATCAGGCCGCGCACGCCGGTGGGCGACGTGGCGCCCGCATCCCAGTGCGACTCCTGGTAGCCGAGGGCCGCGAGGAGGCGCCAGTCGATGCCGCTCACGCGCTCGGCTTCCTGGAAGTGCGGCTTCAATGCGGGCAGGACCGAATCGATGCGTTCCAGCAGCGTGCCCGAATCGAGCGCGGTGATGCGCGCCGCATGCCCGTAGTAGCGGTCGGTGAGCCGCTTCAGGGTCCCGTCCTTGCGGATGCGCTCGAAGAACGGCTGCGCGGCCTCGAGGATGCGCTTCTTGTCCACGCCCGAGACGAGCCACGCGTATTCGACCGGCTTGCCGAGGTTGAACGCCACCTCGAGCTGCGGAAAGAAACGCCGCGC
Source organism: Usitatibacter sp. (assembly GCA_035525255.1). GTDB lineage: Bacteria > Pseudomonadota > Gammaproteobacteria > Burkholderiales > Usitatibacteraceae > Usitatibacter. The sequence goes on along the minus strand of DATLEL010000254.1, from coordinate 1,443 downwards.
GAGCGTGAAGCGGTTCGATTCCACCAGCGCGTAATCGAGCCGGCCGGCCACGACGCGCTCGAGCAAGTCCGCGGTGGAGGCGCCGGGGGGAAGCCGTTCGATGTGCAGGTTGGCGGAGGAGGGCACCGACAACATGTACTCCGCGACCGACTCGTCGATCACGCCGACGCGCTTGCCGGCGATGTCGCGAAGCGTTTTGGGCCGCGGCGTTTCGGCGGCGGTGCCGACGATCTGGTGCTGGGTGGTGAAGTAGGCCGGGCCCCACGCGAGCCCGCCGGGGAAATCGAGATGCCGCGCGAGTGCAGCGGCTGCCACGTGCGCCTGGCCATTGCGCAAGTGCTGGTTGATCTCCGCGGGATTGCCGATGGTCTGGAATGTCGCCTTCGCGCCGATCTCGCGCGCGAACAGGGTGGCCAGGTCGAACTCGAAGCCCGAGGGAAGCCCCTGGGCATCCTCGAAATAGGTCGCGGGCCCGTTCACCGTGACCACGACCAGCTCGCCGGATTGCGACACGGGCGCCACCGGCTGCGGCGCCTTTTCGCATCCGACGGCAAGGCAAGCGAGCACTGCCAGCAAACGCGGTGCCGTCATGGGGCCAAGTGTACTCGACCGGTCGCGGTCGCGCGCCAAAACGGTGCGATAATGCAGCCCAAACCAGAAGCCTTTCATGCCCAAGATTTTCGCCATCGTGCCCGCCGCCGGACAGGGCACGCGCATCGGGGACGCGGTCCCCAAGCAATACCTGCCGCTCGCCGGAAAACCCCTGATGTTCCACTCGATCGAGGCCATCGCGGCGGTGTCGCGCGTGGCGACGATATGCGTGGTGCTCTCGCCGATGGATCGCCACTGGGCCGCGCACGACTGGAGCGCGCTGCCCGACAAGATCGAGCCCGCGTTCGTCGGCGGCGCCCATCGCGCCGACTCGGTGATGAACGGCTTGAAGCACCTGGGCGAGCGCGTGCAGAAGGACGACTGGATCCTGGTGCACGATGCCGCGCGTCCCTGCATCGCGACCGAGCTGATCGAGCAATTCCTCGACGAGGTCGGCGACGATCCCATCGGCGGGCTGCTCGCGATGCCGCTCGCCGACACCCTGAAGAGCGCCGACGAGAACCAACGCGTCGCCGCCACCATCCCGCGGCTCAACCTGTGGCGCGCGCAGACTCCGCAGATGTTCCGCCACCACCTGCTGCGCCGCGGCCTGGAGATCGTGAAGGACGCCACCGACGAAGCCAACGCCGTGGAGGCGGTGGGCTACAGCGCGCCCAAGCTGGTGCAGGGCGAGAACACCAACATCAAGGTGACCTTCGCCGAGGACCTGGTGCTCGCCGAGCTGATCCTCAAGCGCCAGGGGCGCGTGCCGCTCTGATGCGCATCGGCCAGGGCTTCGACGTGCACGCGCTCGTCGCCGGCCGCAAGCTGGTGGTCGGGGGCGTCACGATT
>DATLEL010000225.1:0-9265 GCA_035525255.1 Usitatibacter sp. | reverse complement strand
GCGAGCTGGTCGATCACGTCGCGCGGCAGGATTCCGGTATAGGTGGTCCGCCAGCTTTCCTGGTGGACCGCGGCGATCGCGGCCGCGTCCGCCGGCAGCGCGGCGCGGATGGCGAGGCCGGTGGCGACGTTCAGCGCGTTGCCTGCCTTCCGGCGACGCGCCGCACTGCTTCCACCAGGTGCTCGGTGTCCACGCCGAGGAACTTGAAGACGTCGGGCGCCGGGGCCGACTCGCCGAAGCGGTCGATGCCGACGACTTCCCCGTCGAGCCCCACGTATTTGCGCCAGGTGTCGGTCACGCCCGCCTCGATCGCGACACGCGGCAACGCGCGCGGGAGCACCGAATCGCGCCACGCCGCATCCTGCCGGTCGAAAAGGCTGGTGCACGGCATCGACACCACGCGCACCGCGAGGCCGCTTTCGGCGAGCGCCTTCTGCGCGGCCAGCGCAATCCCGACCTCGGATCCGGTGGCGATGATGAGGGCGCGCGCTCCGGCGGCGTCCGAGAGCACGTAGCCGCCGCGGCGGATGGCGGCGACCGCGGACGCGTCGCGCTTCACGAACGGCAGGTTCTGGCGCGACAGCGCGAGGGACGAGGGCCCGTCCTTGCGCTCGATCGCCATCGCCCAGGCCACCGCCGTCTCGACCGTATCGCAGGGCCGCCATACGTCCATGTGGGGAATGAGGCGCAGGCTCGCCACATGTTCCACCGACTGGTGCGTGGGACCGTCCTCGCCGAGGCCGATGGAATCGTGGGTGAAGACGAAGATGTTGCGCGCGCGCATCAGCGCCGCCATGCGCAGCGCGTTGCGCGAATAGTCGGAGAAGGTGAGGAAGGTGCCCGAGTACGGGATGAAGCCGCCGTGGAGGGCCAGGCCGTTGCCGATCGCCGCCATGGCGAACTCGCGCACGCCGAAGTAGATGTAGTTGCCGGCCTGCTCCGCGGTCACCGCCTTCGAGCCCGACCAGTTGGTGAGGTTGGAGCCGGTCAAGTCCGCCGAGCCGCCGATCAAGCCGGGGAGGTGCGGCGCGAGCGCCTCGAGCGCCTGCTGCGATGCCTTGCGCGAAGCGACCGACTCGGCTTTCTCCTGCGCGCGCGCCAGCATTTGCTCCACCGCCGTTTTCCAGCCGCCGGGAAGCTCACCCGCGACGCGCCGCTTGAACTCGGCGGCGAGCTGGGGATGCTCGCTCTCGTAGGCGGCGAACGCCGTGTTCCATTCGGCTTCGGCCTTGCGGCCCGCCGGGCGCGCGTCCCACGCGCGGTAGATCGCCTCGGGAATCTCGAACGGCGGGTGCTTCCAGCCGATCGCCTCGCGCGTCGCCGCCACTTCCTTGTCGCCCAGAGCCGCGCCGTGTACCGCGTCGCTGCCCGCCTTGTTGGGCGAGCCCTTGCCGATGACCGTCTTGCAGCAGATGAGCGTGGGCTTCCCGTCGGAGGCGCGCGCTGCCTCGATCGCCGCGGCGAGCGCGCGCGCATCGTGCCCGTCGACGCCGGGAATCACGTTCCAGCCGTACGCGGCGAAGCGCATCGGCGTGTTGTCGCGGAACCAGCCCTCCACTTTGCCGTCAATGGAGATGCCGTTGTCGTCGTAGAACGCCACCAGCTTTCCCAGGCCCAGCGTCCCCGCGAGCGAGCACGCCTCGTGGGAGATGCCTTCCATCAGGCAGCCGTCGCCCACGAACACGTAGGTGTGGTGGTCGACGATGGCGTGGCCCGGGCGGTTGAAGTCCGCTGCCAGCAGCTTTTCGGCCAGCGCGAAGCCGACTGCGTTGGCGAGGCCCTGCCCGAGCGGGCCGGTAGTGGTCTCGACGCCCGGCGTGTAGCCGACTTCCGGATGGCCGGGAGTCTTGGAGTGGAGCTGGCGGAAGTTGCGGATCTCCTCGATCGGCAGCTCGTATCCGGCGAGGTGCAGCAGCGCATACTGCAGCATCGAGCCGTGGCCGTTGGAGAGCACGAAGCGATCGCGGTCGGGCCACGCGGGATTGGCGGGATTGTGCTTGAGGAAGCGCCGCCACAGCACCTCGGCGATCTCCGCCATGCCCATCGGCATGCCGGGATGCCCGGAGTTGGCTTTCTGCACGGCGTCCATCGACAGCGCGCGGATGGCGTTGACGATGTCCTTGGAGGACACTGTCTCCTTGACTGTGGCCGGGGAGTTTTCTGCGGTGATGGGCATCTGAATGGATCAGGAGAAAACAGCGGGAAATACCGGCGAGAGGCTTGAAAATCCTTTCGCCAGCAGGAATATAAGATTATACTTGCGCACTTTTTCACCGCGATATTTTTCGCTTGGGTAAACCTCTGCAAGAAGGACAGCACCCGCCGCCCTGGGTTTGAGGGCGCCCCGCTTTACGCGGAGCGCCCGAGGTCGCGTGTGCAGTCCCCGACTGCGGATCTTCGCTTGGGGGGTATCACGATGAAGGGATTGCACATCATTGCCGACCTGTACAACTGCGCGAAGGGCGAGTTGCTGGTTTCGTCCGCGCAGTTGCGCGATCTGTGCGTGAAAGCCTGCACGGACGCCGGCCTCACGGTCCTCGGCGACCACTTCATCCAGTTCGACGGCGCGGACGGCACCCAGCAGGGTGGCTCGACCGGTGCCGTGGTGCTGGCCGAATCGCATCTCGCGATCCACACCTGGCCCGAGACGAACAGCGCGACACTCGACGTGTACGTCTGCAATTTCACCGGTGACAACACCTCCAAGGCCGAGTCCGTCTACAAGCGCCTGCTCCAGTCGCTGAAGCCCGCCGACATCCTCGTCGAACGCGTGCAGCGCGGCCGCGACCTGCCGCAGAAGAAGCGCGTGGCTTAAGACAACCCCGGGGGCGGGATTCATTCCCGCCCCCTTCCTGTTTTCCCAATGTCCGAGAAGATCTTCGAGCGCCTGAACGACGCGAGCGGCGTCTGGTTCGAGGGCACGCTCGTCGAGCGGCGGCAGACGCCTTTCCAGCTGCTCGAGGTCTACGAGACACCCGAGCTCGGCCGCATCTTCCGCCTCGACGGCTTCAACATGACGTCCGAGCGCGACGAGTTCTTCTATCACGAGAACCTGGTGCATCCGGCGGCCGTCGCACACCCGCATCCGCGGCGCGCGCTGGTGATCGGCGGCGGGGACGGCGGCTCCTCGGAGGAGCTCCTCAAGCATTCCACGCTCGAGCTCGTGCATATGGCCGAGCTCGATCCCGCGGTGATCGAGCTCGCGAAATCGAGCTTCGCCAAGGTCCACCGCGGTGCCTTCGCCGACCCGCGCCTCAAGGTGACGGTGGGGGACGGCCTCTCGTACCTGCGGCAAACGGACGTCCGCTACGACCTGGTGCTCATGGACCTCACCGATCCGGTGGGCCCGTCGGTCGAGCTTTATTCTCCCGCCACCTTCGCCCTCGCCAAGCGCGCCATGAGCGCCGGCGCGGCGCTCGTGGTGCACGTGGGCTCGCCGTTCTCCCACGGAGCGCGCGTGCGCTCGACGCTCGCCAACCTGGCCCAGGTGTTCCGTCGCGTGTCCCCCTATTTCGTGCATATTCCCCTGTATGGCTCGATCTGGGGCTTTGCCGTCGCCTCGGACGAGCTCGATCCGCGCGCCCTCGCGCCCGAGGATGTGGAAGCCGTGATCGCGCGGCGCGGCCTGAAGGACCTGCAGTACTACAACGGCGAAATGCATCGCGCCGTGTTCGCGCAGCCCAATTACGTGAAGGATCTTTTGTCATGCTGAAAAAAATCCGCAAGTCGTCGGGCCGCGTGACGCTGGTGCTGATCGGCCTGTCGGCGATCGCCGGCTGCGGCAAGGAACAGGAGACGCGCCGCGACGTATACGCCTCGCGCGAGGATTGCCTCGCCGACTGGGGCAACAAGCCGCAGGACTGCACGCCCGCCACCGAGAAGCGCCACCAGGGCGGCGGGTTCTTCTACGGGCCTATCTACGCGCTGGGCGCCATGAACGCCATGCGCGGCGGCAGCGGCTCCGCGTGGACGACGAACAACTCGGCCCGCCCCGGCAGCAAGGCGATCGGCAGCTCCAGCGCCGGCTCGCCATCGCGCAGCAGCGGCGGCGTGAGCCGCGGCGGCTTCGGCTCCTCCGGTCATTCCTCGGCAAGCTGATGGCGCGATGAAGCGCGAGGAGCGCATTCCGCGCCCCGGCTGGCCGCAAAAAGTCGAGGAGCTCGGATTCCATTTCCATTCGCTCGGCGGCGTCTACTGGGACGAGCGTGCCTGCTACCGCTTCACCGCGGACGAGGTCGACGTGCTGGAGCAGGCCACCGCGGAGCTGCACGCGCGCTGCCTGGAAGCGGTGGAGCGCGTGGTGGCGAAGCGCGAGTTCGCGCGCTTCCACATCCCGGAGAAGTTCCACGCGTTGGTGGAGCGCTCGTGGAAGGACGAGGACCCGAGCCTTTACGGCCGCTTCGACCTCTCGTGGAACGGCAGCGGCGCCCCGAAGATGCTCGAATACAACGCCGATACGCCTACCGCCCTGCTGGAGGCGAGCGTGGTGCAATGGGCCTGGCTGCAGGAAGTCCACCCCGAAGCCGACCAGTTCAATTCGCTGCACGAGAAGCTGGTGGAGCGCTGGGCGGAGATGCGTGCGCGCCTGCCCGCCGACGGGCGCATCTATTTCGCGGGCGACGCCGCGAGCGACGAGGACCAGGGCAACTTGGACTACCTGCGCGACACGGCGATCCAGGGCGGGCTCGACGCGCTGCCCATCGACATCGCCGACATCGGCTGGGACGGGGCGCGCTTCGTGGACCTCGACGAGCGCACGGTCGGCGCCCTCTTCAAGCTCTACCCGTGGGAATGGATGGCGCGCGAGGAGTTCGGCGAGCACCTGCTGAAGCGCGCGACCACCATCGTGGAGCCGGCTTGGAAGATGCTGCTCTCCAACAAGGCGATCCTGCCGGTGCTCTGGGAGATGTTCCCGGACCACCCCAACCTCCTGCCGGCGAGCTTCGATGCCGGGCGCTTCGCCACCGACTACGTGAAGAAGCCGCTGTACTCCCGCGAGGGTGCCAACGTTTCCATCAACGCGCACGGCACGAGCGTCGAGGTGCCCGGCGAGTACGGCGAGGAAGGCTTCATCTGGCAGGCCTACCACGAGCTGCCGCGCTTCGATTCGAACTATTGCGTGATCGGCTCGTGGATCGTGGGCGAGCAGCCCGCCGGGATGGGCATCCGCGAGGACGACACGCCGGTCACGCGCAACACCAGCCGCTTCGTGCCCCACTATTTCACCTGACCGAGGAGTTCGCGCCATGGGAAGAGAAGTGTTCGATTCGTTCGCCGGCTTCGACGATTTCCTCGTCTACTTCGGGTTGTCGCTGGTGCTGCTGTCGGTGTTCATCGCGATCTACGTCCGCGTGACCCCCTATCGCGAGATCGCCCTCATCCGCGAAGGCAACATGGCAGCGTCGTTCAGCCTTTCGGGATCCCTGCTCGGCTTCATCGTGCCGCTCGCCTCGGCGGTGCAGCACAGCGTCGGCATCGCCGACATGGCGATCTGGGGCCTCATCGCGATGGTGGTGCAGCTGCTCACCTTCGTGGTGGTGAAGGTGATGATCCCGTCGCTCACGCAGGATATCGCCGCGAACAAGGGCGCTGCGGGGTTCTTCCTCGGTTCGCTTTCGCTCGGAGTCGGGCTGCTCAATGCCGCGTGCATGAGCTACTGAGAAATTGGCGATCCCCCGCATCCACTGCGACATGACGCTCGGCCCCGGCGCGCAATTCGCGCTCGGACCCGACGCCGCGCAGCACGTCTCGCGCGCGTTGCGGCTGAAGGCGGGCGATTCCATCGTCATCTTCGACGGCCGCGGCGGCGAGTACGAAGCCGGGCTCACGCGGGTCGACCGCGACCGCGTCGACGTGAAGCTCGGCCCATGGCGCGACGTGGGCCGCGAGCCCTCGCTCTCCGTGGGGCTGGCGCAGGGCCTGCCGGAAGCCGACAAGATGGACTGGATCATCCAGAAGGCGGTGGAGCTGGGTGTCGCCTGGATCCAGCCGCTGGTGTGCGAGCGCAGCGTCGTGCGCATCGCCGGCGAGCGCGCGGAGCGCAGGGCGGCCCACTGGAAGCGCGTGGCCATCGCCGCGTGCGAGCAGTGCGGGCGCAACTCCGTGCCGGAAGTGCGGCCGATCCTTCCGCTGCCCGCGTGGATCTCGCAGCCCGCGGCCACGCCGCGCTGGATACTGCATCCCGACGCGCCGCCGCTCACCTCCCATGCGCCGCCCCAGGGGCCGATCGAGCTGCTGGTGGGCCCCGAGGGAGGCTTCTCCGAGCGCGAGCGCGATTACGCGGCGACTACCGGCTGCCAGAGCGTCTCCCTCGGTCCGCGAGTCTTGCGGACCGAAACCGCGCCCCTCGCCGCCCTCGCCGCCATCCACGCGCTGTGGGGCGACTTCAGGTAGCTCTCCCTTATCATCCCGCTCTATGGCCAAGACACCGACTCCCAAGACCGAAGCCTTCGTGAAGTGGTTTCGCGCCGCCACGCCCTACATCCACCAGTGGGGCGGGTCGACCTTCGTCATCGCCTTCGGCGGCGAGGTGCTGGCGGACGGCGAATTCCCGCAGCTCACCCACGACATCAACGTGCTGGTGAGCCTGGACGTGCGCGTGGTGCTGGTGCACGGGACGCGCCCGCAGATCGAGGAGCAGATGCGCCAGCACGGCGTGGAGCCGCGCTACGAGCAGAACCGCCGCGTGACCGACGAGCGCGCCCTCGCGGCGGTGAAGGAAGCCAACGGCATCGTGCGCGTGGAGATGGAGGCGCTGCTGTCGATGGAGCTCGCCAACAGCCCCATGTGGGGCGCCGACATTCGCGTCTCCTCCGGCAACTTCGTCACCGCCAAGCCCGTGGGCGTGGTGAACGGCGTGGACTTCAAGCACACGGGCGAGGTGCGCAAGATCGACGCCGAGGGGATCCGGCGCCGCCTCGACGACCACGAGGTGGTGCTGCTCTCGCCGATCGGTTTTTCCCCGACGGGCGATATCTTCAACTGCACGCTCGAGGACGTCGCGACTTCCACGGCCGTCGCGCTGCAGGCCGACAAGCTGATCTTCCTTACCGAGACCGCCGGCGCGCTCGACGCGAAGGGCAAGCTCATCTCCGAGCTCACGGTGAAGCAGGCGGGCGACCTGGTGGCCGCCAACAACCTGCCGCTGGACGTGCAGATCTACCTGCCGTGCGTGGTGAAGGCGTGCTCCCACGGCGTGAAGCGGGCGCACCTCATCAGCCGCCACGTCGACGGCGCGCTGCTGATCGAGCTCTTCACGCACCACGGCATCGGCACCATGGTGACGCCGGAATCGCCGGAGTCGCTGCGCACCGCGACCGTCGAGGACGTGCCCGGCATCCTGCAGATCCTCGAGCCCCTGGAGCAGCAGGGCATCCTGGTGCGCAGGAGCCGCGAGCAGCTGGAGCGCGACATCGGCCACTTCTTCGCGATCGAGGCCGAGGGGAACATTCTCGGCTGCGCCGCGCTCTACCCCTTCCCGGAGCAGAAGACCGCGGAGCTGGCCGCCCTCGCGGTGAACCCGTTCTATCGCGACGGCGGGCGCGGCGAGCGGCTGCTGGCATTCGCTGAGCAGCGCGCCAAGGCGACCGGGTTGAAGTCGCTCTTCGTGCTCTCCACCCGCACCACGCACTGGTTCCTCGAGCGCGGCTTCGCGGAGACCGACCCGGCGCGGCTGCCGGAGAAGAAAGCCGCGCTCTACAACTACGACCGGCGCTCGAAGGTCTTTACCAAGGAATTGTGAACATGGCCCGCATGGTGAACTGCATCAAGCTGAAGCGCGAGGCCGAGGGTCTCGATTTCCCGCCGTATCCCGGCGAGCTCGGCAAGCGCTTGTGGGAAGGCGTCTCCAAGGAAGCGTGGAAGGGCTGGCTCGAGCACCAGAAGATGCTGGTGAACGAGAACCGCCTGAACCTCTCCGATCCGCGGGCGCGGAAGTATCTCGAGGAGCAGATGCGCAAGCATTTTTTCGAGGGCGGCGCCGATGCCGCTGCCGGCTTCGTGCCGAAGCCCGACTAGCGCCTTTTGATCGTCTGCACCCCGCCGCCTGAAGCGAGCAGGAGAATGTCCGCGGGCCGTATCGCGAAGATCCCGTTGGTGACAACGCCCGGAATCTGATTGATCGCGGTCTCCAGCTCCATCGGCTTCATGATGGTGAGCCCGCGCACGTCGAGAACCAGATTGCCGTTGTCGGTGGTGACTCCCTGGCGCAGCTCGGGCATGCCGCCCAGCTTCACCAGCTCGCGCGCGACGAAGCTGCGTGCCATGGGGATCACCTCCACGGGCAGCGGGAATTTCCCCAGCACCGGCACCAGCTTCGACTGGTCGGCGATGCACACGAAGCGGCGGCTGGCCGCGGCCACGATCTTCTCGCGCGTGAGCGCCGCGCCGCCGCCCTTGATCATCGCCAGGTGCTCGGTCACTTCGTCGGCGCCGTCCACGTAGAGATCGCAGCCGTCGGTGTCGTTCAGCTCCCGCACAGGGATCTTGAGCTCGCGCAGCCGCTTGGCGCTTGCTTCCGAGCTGGCGACGGTGGCCTCGATGCGCGCGCGGCGCGATGCCAGGGCGTCGATGAAGAAGTTGACGGTAGAGCCCGTGCCCACCCCCACCACGGTGTCGTCCTCGACGTATTGCAGCGCCGCCTCGGCGGCGGCTTTCTTCAGCGCATTGGCATCCATGGCCGAAGCATAGCTGAGCCGCGGCGGGCGGCCGCGCGCCCCCTTCTTGCTATGCTTCCGGGCTCATGCGAAGCGACGACTACCTCGAGAAGATCCTCACCGCCAAGGTCTATGACGTGGCGATCGAGAGCCCGCTGGACCCGGCGCCGGCGATCTCGCGACGGCTCGGCAACCGCATCCTCATCAAGCGCGAGGACCAGCAGCCGGTGTTCTCGTTCAAGCTGCGCGGCGCGTACAACAAGATGGCGAGCCTCACGCGCGAGCAGCTGGCGCGCGGCGTGATCTGCGCTTCCGCGGGCAACCACGCACAGGGTGTGGCGCTCGCCGCGCAGCGGCTCGGCGCGAAAGCGACGGTGGTGATGCCGGTCACCACGCCGCGCATCAAGGTGGCCGCGGTCGCGGCGCGCGGCGCGCGGGTAGAGCTCCACGGCGACAGCTACCACGAGGCGTCGCTGCACGCGAAAGCCCTGGCGAAGCGGCAGCGGCTCACGTTCGTCCATCCGTACGACGACCCGCTGGTGATCGCCGGCCAGGGCACCATCGGGCTCGAGATCCTGCGCCAGCACCCGCATCCCATCGACGCGATCTTC
>DATLEL010000222.1:0-7431 GCA_035525255.1 Usitatibacter sp. | reverse complement strand
CATCGTGCTGCCGCTGCTCGCACTCGCGACCGCGCTCGCCGCGTGGGCCGGCATCTGGGCGTTGCTGTCGCGCATCTTCCACGGCCAGGCGCAGTTCGCGGTGCAGCTGCGCATCGCGCTCACCGCCAGCATCGCGCTGGTGCTGTGGGACCAGATGGCCGAGACGCTGTCCTACGCGCTCGCCTGGCGCGAGATCGTCGAGTATCAGGGGCTCGGCGCATGGGCGCTCCTCGCGACGACTTGTTATGCGCACCTGCGATCCATCGGGCCGCGCCACATGCGTGCCGCGATGGGGCTGCTGGCCGTGCTCATCGTGACCGGGGCCGCGCTGCAGTATTTCGGCAAGTCGGAAGCGCGCACGCAGGTGGGACAACGCGCGGTGCTCGGCGACCTTAGACCGCCGGCGATGCGCCTGCTGCCCGCGAGCAGCAGCGCGGACTTCTTCAGCAAAGTCGAGTCGGCGCGGCAGCGCGTCGACGAAGCGCGGCTGCGGGAACCGCCACCGGGGGGGCTGCTGTCGGACGGAGAGTCGCCCGAGTGAGATCCTGAAATGCCGATCAAGCAGCAATTCGAAACCGGTGGAGTCCCGGTGAAAGTGTGGACCGCCGATCTCGAGGCATCCGCGCGCCGGCAGCTGGAAAACGTTTCGCGGCTGCCGATCGTGCATGGCCACATCGCGGCGATGCCCGACGTGCACGCGGGCATCGGCGCTACCGTGGGAAGCGTGATTCCCACGAAGGGCGCCATCGTGCCCGCGGCGGTCGGCGTGGATATCGGCTGCGGGGTCAACGCGGTGCAGCTCTCGCTCACGGCCAAGGACCTGCCGGAGTCGCTGGGCCGCATCCGCAGTGCCATCGAAAGCGCCGTGCCGATGGGCTTTGACATGCACGCCGGCGTGAAGGGCGCGCGGGAGAAGACCGCGAAAGACCTCGAGGCGGGACTGCGGCGGATCGTGGAGCGCAACCCGCGCCTCGCCTCGATGCAGAAGGACATTCGCGAGACCTGGGCGCGCCAGCTCGGCACGCTGGGCGGCGGCAACCACTTCATCGAGATCTGCCTCGACGAGGAGCAGGACGTGTGGGTGATGCTGCACTCGGGCTCGCGCGGCATCGGCAACGTGATCGGGCGCTACTTCATCGAGCGGGCGCGGCGGGAGATGGAGAAGACCGACACGCGGCTGCCCGACCGCGATCTCGCGTGGTTCGCGGAGGGTTCAGCTTCCTTCGGCGAATACGTCGAAGCGGTGCAATGGGCGCAGGACTACGCGCTCGAGAACCGGCGCGAGATGATGCGGGCGGTGCTGGGGGCCATCACTCCGCACTTGCCGAAGTTTCGCATCGTCGGCGAGGCAATCAATTGTCATCACAATTACGTGGCGCGTGAGCGCCACTTCGGCGAGAACCTGCTGGTGACCCGCAAGGGCGCCATCCGCGCGGGCCAGGGCGAGATGGGAGTCATTCCGGGCAGCATGGGCGCGCGCTCGTTCATCGTGCGCGGCAAGGGCAATGCCGATTCGCTCTGCTCGTGCGCGCACGGCGCGGGGCGCCTGATGAGCCGCACCGAAGCACGCAAGCGCTTTTCAGCGGCGGATGTCGAGCGCCAGACCGCGGGCGTCGAATGCCGCAAGGATGCAGGCGTCGTGGACGAAATCCCCGGCGCTTATAAACCGATAGACGAAGTAATGGCAAACCAGAGCGACCTGGTGGAGGTCGTGCACACGCTGCGGCAGGTGGTTTGCGTGAAGGGGTGAAAACTGGTGTCAGACACGTACGCCAAGCCGCGCGCGGCTGGGCTTCTCGTGTCTGACACCAGTTTTTACTTCATCGCCTCGATCTTCGCGAGATCCAGCGAGCTCACCGCCGACTTGAGCGTGCCGATGTCCACGCCCTGCCCTTCGGCGCTGACGACGAAGCGGTCGGCGAGGATCACCGAGTAGGTGTTGGTGCCGCCGCGCTTGGAGACCTCCTCGCGGATCATGCGGTTGCCTTCGCGGCGCATGCGCTCGACGCGCTGGTCGTTTTCCGACTCCTTGGTCGCGCCGATGGACGCCCAGGCCGCGAGGCCCATGAGCCCGGCAGCGCCGCCGGTGTCGGTGACTTCCAGCTCGACGCGGCGCGTGCCGTCGCTGTATTCGTTTTCCACCTTGGCGGCCATCAGGCCCGCGACGCCGCTGCGGTCGGCGCGCTGCGCGGTGCGCGGCATGCCTGCGAAGGAGTCGGGCAGGAACGGCTTCAGCTTGTCGAGCTGCACCGGCTCCACGCCCTTGCCGCCCGAGATGGCGGTGCCGAGCGCGCCCATGGCGGCTTCCATCTGCTTGCCCGCGTCGCCGCTCTTCTGCGCCGCCTCCATGCGCTTGCCCGCCTCCTCCATCTTCTTCGCGAACTCATCGAGCTTGCCCGCGGCGCTGTCCTTGTCGTAGGTGACATGCGACGGCGTGGCGATCGAGGCCATGCCCATGAAGGGCGCGGTCGCGAGGCTCACGACCAGGCCGAGGATGAAGCCGAGGACGATGCCGACCACGACCACCAGCGCGGTATACCCCGCGGCCTTGTCCTGTGATGCGCCCATCACGCGGGGCAGGCCGAGGTAGAGCAGGTACACGGCGTAAATGACCGAGATCAGCGCGATCAGCAGCCCGATATAAGGGATCACCGCCAGGATGCTCAGGACCCAGACCGGCGTGTACGAATACGCGGCAACCCGCACCGCGCGCGCCATGTTCTTCTGCGCGCCGAAGGTCGGCGCGAGCGCATCGATGATGAATCCCATCAGGAACACCGACAGCACCGCGACCACCAGTTGCAGGATCGCGGTGACGATGCCGCCCACGATCGAAGCGCGCACCGTGCCGAGGAGCGGCACGCTGGTGCCGATGACGACCGCGCCGATGAACCCGGCGATCGCGGCCACCGCGGCGAGCGGCAACACGTAGCCTGTGATCACCTGCCCCTGGGGCGTGGTCTCCGCGGCGACGACGTCCCACTCCGTCTTCGGAGTGAGCAACATGTTCCTTGCGCGATCGATGAGCGTCATGCGGAGGTTCCTCGCCTGTTTTTGGAAACGCGAGTGTAGCGGGCCGACGGCGCGGCGGGAAGATTCCGTAACACAGCCCCTCCGTCTTATCTCTAGCATGGCCCGCATGCGACTCACCCTGCTGCTGCCCCTCGTCGTGGCGCTGTGTTCCTGCTCCGGCAGCGGCGGCGGAGGAGGCGGCACTTCGACTCCGGCGTTACCCGTGCCGCCGGCGCTCGGCGTCGTGAGCGGGCCGTCGAGCTTCACCGGCACCTGCGGCGGAACCGGCGGCACGCTCTACGTGAACGCGGAAGTCGAGCCGCATTTCGCCATCGACCCCGGCAATGCCGACCACTGGGTGGGCGCCTGGCAGCAGGATCGCTGGTCCAACGGCTCGGCGCGCGGTGTCCGCGTGGCCGCCACGTTCGATGCGGGCGCCAGCTGGGTCCTGACGACGCCGGCCTTCGGCGCCTGCGCCGGCGGCGAATTCCAGCGCGTCACCGATCCCTGGATCGCGTTCGCCGCCGACGGCACCGTGTATGCCATCGCGCTGGGAACCACGGGCGGCACGTTTACCCAAGGCTCGACGAATGCGATCGTGGTTGCGCGCTCGACGGATGGCGGGCGAACCTGGTCCGCACCTGTCACGCTGATTCGCGACGGCCCGGGATTCTTCAACGACAAGGAAACGCTCACGGCCGATCCCGCCGACGCGCGCTTCCTCTATGCCGCGTGGGATCGCCTGCAGCAAGGCGCCGGCGGCCCGGCCTATTTCGCGCGCACCACCGACGGCGGCGCCACGTGGGAGCCGGCGCGCGCGATCTTCGATCCGGGTCACGCCGCGCAGACGATCGGCAACCTCGTGCGCGTGCTGCCCAACGGGACCCTGGTGAATGTGTTCCTGCAGATCGACGGCAGCGAGGAGCAGCCGATTTCGTCGCGCCTGCGGCTGGTGCGCTCCACCGATCGCGGCGCCACGTGGTCGGGCCCGGTGGACATCCATGAGCAGCACTCCCTCGGCACTCGCGACCCGGCCACCGGCACGCCGGTGCGCGACGGCGCGATCGTGCCGCAGATGGCGGTCGGCGGCGACGGGACGCTGCACCTGGTGTGGCAGGACGCGCGCTTCACCGGAGTCCGCGACGCCATCGCCTACTCGCGTTCGACCGATGGCGGCCTCACCTGGTCGGCGCCCCGCCGCGTGAACGGGGAGCCCGCGGTGCCGGCCTTCACGCCGCAGGTGCACGTGCGCGCCGATGGCACCGTCGGGGTCACGTATTTCGACTTGCGCTCCGACAATGCCGATGCCACCACGTTGTTCGCGGACTACTGGCTCGCGCGGTCGACCGATGGCGTCACCTGGCAGGAGACGCGCGTGACAGCGGCGTTCAACCTGAATACCGCGCCGCAGGCGGGAGGCCAGTATTTCCTCGGCGATTACATGGGGCTCGCGAGCGCGGGCGACGCATTCGTGCCGTTCTATACGCGCACCACCGGCGACCTCGCCAATCGAACCGACGTCTTCTGGGCGCGAATCGGCAGCACCACGCCGGCGGCCCCGGTGCCGACCGAAGCGAAGCGCGAAGTTGCACGCGATGCGCAATTCGCGCGCCGCGTCGCGGCGAACCTCGCGGCGGCTCTCGCCGCTCGCCGGCAGAAGGAGTAGAGGAGCGCGGCAAAGAGCGATGCGATAATGGGGAATGACGGCTCCTGAACACCTGATCCAAGTCCGCGACCTGCATTTCTCCTACGGCCGCCGCGCGATCCTCAAGGGCATCGACCTCGACATCCCGCGCGGCAAGGTGGTCGCGATCCTCGGCACCAGCGGCTCGGGCAAGACCACGCTGCTGCAGCTGATCGGCGGCTCGCTCAGGCCCGCTCGCGGCAGCGTCGAGGTGTGCGGACGCAAGGTGCACGAGCTCGACGCGAAGGAGCTCTACGCGCTGCGCCGCCAGATGGGCATGATGTTCCAGAAGGGCGGGCTGTTCACCGACCTTTCGGTGTTCGAGAACGTGGCGTATCCCATTCGGGAGCACACGCGCCTGCCGAAGGAAGTGATCCACGACCTGGTGCTGATGAAGCTGAACGCGGTGGGGCTTCGCGGCGCCCAGCGCCTCATGCCAGGCGAGCTTTCCGGCGGCATGTCGCGGCGCGTGGCGCTCGCCCGTGCGATCGCGCTGGACCCTCCGCTCATCATCTACGACGAGCCCTTCGCGGGCCTGGACCCGATCACGCTGAACGTCATCTGCAACCTGATCCGCACGCTGAATGACGCCCTCGGCGCCACCTCGGTCGTCGTCACCTACGACGTGAAGGAAGCGGTGCGACTTGCCGATTACCTCTACATCCTCGGCGAGGGCGTGATCGCCGCCCATGGCCCGACACAGGAGATGGTGCATTCCGACGATCCCTTCGTGCACCAGTTCCTGCACGCCGAGCCCGACGGCCCGGTGCGCTTTCACTACCCGGGGCGCCCTATCGCCCAGGACATCGAATTGGTCGCGACGCCTCCACAGGCGTAGCATTTGCGGCTTCCCATGGAAACCGAAGCCGCCTCGCCGCCCCTGCCGCAACCCTTCGCCAGCGCGGAGGAGTTCATGGCGGCATTCGCGCGCGACTCCGGCGGGCTCATCAGCTATTTCGATTCGCGGGAGCGCATCCTCTTCTGCACCCGGCGCCTCGCCTCATGGTTCGGCTCGACGCCGGAAGCCGTCTGGGGCCGCACGTTGCGCGACATGCACGGCCCCGAAGGCTACGAGCAGTTCAAGGACCAGGTCCGGCGCGCGCTCGGCGGGCAGCCCGCGCAATACGAGCGCGAGGCGCACCACGCCGATGGCACGCCCATCTGGATCTCGGTCAACCTCACGCCCCACCGCGACGCCTCCGGGCGCGTGATCGGCGTCTTTTCCACCGCGCTCGAGGTGGACGAGCTCAAGCGCACGCGCGATGCCCTCGCCCATGCGCTGGAGGAGATCGCAACCCACATCGAGAACACGCCGCTCGCCGTAGTCGAGTGGAGCGCGGCGCTGCGCGTGAAGCGCTGGTCGCCGCAGGCCGAGACGATCTTCGGCTGGAAGGCGAGCGAGGCGATGGGCCGGACGGCGCAGGAGCTGCGCCTGCTCCACAAGGATTCCGTCGAAACCGCGCGCTCGCTCTATGGCGAGCTCACCCAGGGCCGCTCGCGCCGCAACCGCATGCTGACGCGCAACACCACGCGGGACGGCCGTCCCATCTGGTGCGAGTGGTACAACTCGGCGTTCTTCGACGCCGATGGGAAGCCCCTCTCTATCCTCTCGCTGGGCGAGGACGTCACCGCGCGCGTGGACTCGGAGGAGCAGCTGAAGCAGGCGGCGGTCAACGATGCGCTCACGGGGCTGCCGAACCGCAACGCGCTGGCCGCTCGCCTGGAGCACGCGATCGTGCGGGTGAACCGCAGCGGCGATCGCTTGGCGCTCCTCTTCATCGACCTCGACCGCTTCAAGAAGGTGAACGACACCCTGGGCCACGCGGCCGGCGACGAGGTGCTGCGCCAGGCGGCGGCGCGAATCCGCGCCTGCGTGCGCGACATCGATACCGTGGCCCGCCTCGGCGGCGACGAATTCGTGGTGCTGCTGGAGACCGACGTACGCCTGGACACGCCGGGCATCATCGGTGAGCGCGTGCGCGCGGCCTTCGGCTCGCCGTTCGACTGGAAGGGCACCGAGGTCACCTGCGGCGCGAGCGTCGGCGTGAGCCTCTACCCGGACCACGCGCGCGATCCGGCCTCGCTGCTGGAATCGGCCGACGAAGCCATGTACCGGGTCAAGAACGCCACATGATGCGCACGTTGCTGTTGCTGCTCGCATGCGCGGGCGTGTTGCCGGCGCAGGCCTACTGCGTGCAAAACCTGCTCCCGGACCGCAGCGTGCGCGTGGAGCAGGAGAGCCACCCGGACAAGCTGCGCGACGAGCGCGCCTTCCGCCACACGCTCAAGCCGGGCGAGCGACGCTGCTGCGAATTCCACAAGCTGGATTGCAACCCCGGCGGACGGCAGAACTCCGTGGTCAACCTCGCGATCACCGTGCCCGGGCAGCCCGCGTATTCGTGCGGCTTTCCCGAAGGAGCCGAGCCCAACGTGAAGGTCACCGGCGCCGGGACTCTGCGCATCATGCCGAACCCCCGCACCTCCAGCAGCTACCCGATCGTGGTGCGCGTGCGCACCCACGACCGCAAGGACCTCACCGGCCCGCGTGGCCTGGTATGTCCCGAGATCCCGTCGAAAGGAAAGAAATGACGCACCCGTTCCAACGCTTCGCCGCCGCCTGCATCGTGTCGTTCGCGGCACTTGCCCATGCACAGGATTACCCGTCCCGCCCCGTCACGATGATCGTGCCGTTCCCGCCCGGGGGCGTGGCGGATATCACCGCGCGTCCCCTCGCC
>DATLEL010000197.1:0-2095 GCA_035525255.1 Usitatibacter sp. | reverse complement strand
GCGGCGCTCTTGAGAAAAGTCCTGCGATCCAGGCCCGGTTTCTTGTCGTCATCCATCCGTCGCTCTCCTCCGTGCGGTCCAATCGAGTCTATCATTGGGATTGCCGGCAAGAACGCCGTTCCGCATTGAAGAAACCCCGATGACGAACAGGATCATGCCGCTCGCCGATGCGGTCGCGCGGCACGTGAAGGACGGGCAGACGATCGCGATGGAGGGCTTCACGCACCTCATCCCCTTCGCTGCCGGGCACGAGGTGGTACGGCAGCGACGCCGCGACCTCACGCTGGTGCGGATGACGCCGGACATCATCTACGACCAGCTGATCGGCATGGGCTGCGCGAAAGCGCTGCAGTTCTCCTGGGGCGGCAATCCGGGCGTGGGCTCGATCCACCGCTTCCGCGACGCGATCGAGAACGGCTGGCCGCAGCCGCTCGCGATCCAGGAGCACAGCCATGCGGACATGGCGGGCCGCTACCAGGCGGGCGCCTCGGGCCTGCCGTTCTCGGTGCTGCGCGGCTACGTCGGCAGCGACCTGCCGAAGCAGAACCGCAACATCCAGTCGATCACCTGCCCGTTCACCGGCGAGAAACTGGCCGCCACTCCCGCGATCAACCCGGACGTGACGATCATCCATGCGCAGCGCGCCGATCGCCGCGGCAACGTGATGATCGACGGCATCGTCGGCATCCAGAAGGAGGCGGTGCTCGCCGCGCGCGCCGCGATCGTGACGGTGGAGGAGATCGTCGACGACCTGCAGGCGCCGATGAACGCGTGCTTCCTGCCGCACTGGGTGCTGTCGGCAGTGTGCGAAGTGCCCCACGGCGCGCATCCCAGCTATGCGCACGGCTACTACGGGCGCGACAACGCGTTCTGCAAATCGTGGGACGCCATCTCGAAGGATCGCGACGGTTTCCGCGCGTGGATGGACAAGCACGTGATGGGAACGAAGACGCACGAGGAATTCATGAGGTCCGCAGGGGTCACCCCCGCGAAGGGGAATGACGGAGCTCGCCATGCCGGATAACGCCAACACCGAATACAGCGCCACCGAGATCATGACCATCGAGGCGGCGCGCCGCCTGAAGGACGGCATGGTCTGCTTCGTCGGCATCGGCATGCCTTCCGCCGCGGCCAACCTCGCGCGTCTCACGCATGCTCCCGAGGTGGTTCTCATCTACGAATCGGGCACCATCGGCGCCAAGCCGACGGTGCTGCCGCTTTCCATCGGCGACGGCGAGCTCGCCGAGCACGCCGATACCGTGGTGTCGATTCCCGAGATCTTCCGCTACTGGCTGCAGGGCGGCCGCGTCGACGTGGGTTTCCTCGGGGCGGCGCAGGTCGACCGCTTCGGCAACATCAACACCACCGTCATCGGCGGCGACTATTCGAAGCCGAAGGTGCGGCTTCCGGGCGCGGGCGGCGCGCCGGAGATCGCATCCAACGCGCGCGAGACGTGGATCATCATCAAGCAGAGCAAGCGCAGCTTCGTGCCGAAGCTCGACTTCATGACGTCCGTGGGACACCTCGACGGCGGGGACTCGCGCGCGAAGTCCGGCGCACGCGGCAAGGGGCCGACCGCGGTCATCACCGACATGGGCGTGCTCACGCCGGATCCGGTGACGCGCGAGCTCACCCTCACCGCCCTGCATCCCGGCGTGACGATCGAGCAGGCCAAGGCGAACACCGGGTGGGAGCTCAAATATGCCGAGCGCCTGCACCACACCGCCGCGCCTACGATGGCCGAGCTGGAAGTATTGCGGGACCTGCAGGCGCGCACCGCGAAGGCGCACGGCTCGGTCGCCAACGAGTAACCCTTGTGAACGCCCGTCGCCGCCCGCATCTGTCACCGATGCCCCTGCGTTCCCTCCTGTCTCCCGTAGCGGGGATTCTCGCCCTGCTCCACCTCTACATCGGTGCGCGCCTGTTGCTGCCTTTCGGGCCGTTGGCGCTCACGGCCGGAGCCATCGCGCTCGCCGCCTGCTTCTGGTTCCTGCCCAAGGGCTGGGAGTCCCGCAAGCAAGGCGGCCGCTGGGTGGTGTTGCTGCCGTGGATCACCATGGGGTTCTTCTCGTGGCTGCTGGTGCTCACGGTGATG
>DATLEL010000038.1:0-4353 GCA_035525255.1 Usitatibacter sp. | reverse complement strand
GAAAACCTGGCGCGGCACGAGGTCCATCGGATGCAAAGCTGATGAAGCTGCGCGAAATCGCCCACTCCCGCACCGGCGACAAGGGCGACATCTCCAATATCTCGGTGATCGCGTTCGACGCGAAGGATTACGCGCTGATCGCCCGGCACGTGACCGTTGAGCGGGTGAAGGCGCACTACGCCGGCGTCGTGAAAGGTGAAGTGACGCGGTATGAGCTGCCGCAATTGGGGGCGCTCAATTTCGTGATGCGCTCGGCGCTCGGCGGAGGCGTCACCCGGTCGCTGGCGCTCGACACCCATGGGAAGTGCCTTGCTTCCGCGATTCTCGACATGGACATCCCGGCGTAGGACGAAAAAAACGGGCACGCCTTTCGACGTGCCCGCCTGTTCGGTGCTGCTGTATCGACTGCGGTACTTACACTCCGAGCAGGCCGAGGATCTGGTTCAGCAGGCCGGCGATTTGCGTGAGCGCGCCGCCACCGTTGAGCAGGTTCACCACGGCGCAGAGCAGGTTGCCGAGGAGGTTACCGGCGCCAGGCACGGCGGTCAGGTCGAGCACGACGCGATCGAGGTGGACGACGAGGCCGAGCAAGTCGAGGTCGAGCGGGCCGAGCTCCAGGTGCAGGATCTCGCAGCTGACCGCGGCCGCCGACGGAGCGGCCGCACGCGTCGGGCTGGTGATCACCGGGATGGTGACCGTGCGCACGACGGACGACGCGCCATTGGTGGCGTTCACCACCGTACCCGCCACGGTTCCCACCGCGACGAGGGCGTTGTTCACGACGGCAAAGTTCGTGATGCGCAGGGTCCCCGCGAATGTTCCGCCGGCGCCCGCGGAGTTCAGCGGGATTTCGAAGGCGGGATCGTTTTTGGCGGCTTGGGCGGAACCAGGGGCGACGAACGCCGTGACGGCCAGGAAGGCTGCGGCGAAGAACGCGACTACTTTCGACTGCATCATGGAATTAACTCCTTACAAACGTGCGGATGGCCGACCGTCAACGCGACGGCCGGGGGGCCGCCAGTGACAAGCCCCACCCCTCGTGAGGACGGAAGCGCTGCTTCGTGGCAGACCCATTCATACGACACACCCACGAACCAGTGTTCACGTGGCGCGCCCATGCGGAGCAATGCGGAGCCCGTTTCCATTTTCCCTGGTAGGAAGCGACGGCAACCGGGTGCGAGACTTCGCACGGCGTCGTAGTTAGATATCTAAGCAAGTGCGCCGATGCGCATTGTCCGCTGGCGGCGACGTCGTTCACGGACGACGCATCCCTCCGCACGATTCGAGCAACGCACGGTTCCACCGCAGTGCGGATATCGTGTATTATCCATCCAAGTGGATGTTTTCGAACATCTGGAGGGATGGAAATGCCCAAGCGCGCCGTCGCGGAATCCGAGACCGAGAAGATCACCATCAACCTGGGGTACGTCGACCTGGGGCGCGTGGACCTGCTGATAAAGGAAGGGTTCTATTCGAACCGCTCCGACTTCATCCGCGCCGCGATTCGCGCCCACATCGACACGCACCACGACGTGATCCAGCAGGCCGCCGCGCGCAACACGCTGGTGCTCGGGCTGCAGGACTTCACGCGCGCGCACCTCGAGGCGGTGCGAAAGAAGGGCGAGAAGCTGCGCATCCAGGTGCTCGGGCTCGCGCGCATCGCGCACGACGTCTCGCCGGCGCTGGCCCTCGCAACTATCGAATCAGTGCGCGTGCTGGGCGGCTTTCACGCGTCCGCCGCCGTCCGCAGCGCCCTCGCCGACCGAATCAAATGAACAGGAGACTCTCGATGCTTTCCGGAATGTCACATGCCCTGCGCCTGGTTCGCGGCGGCGATCTCAAGCAGGCCATGGCCGTGATCCAGCAAGGCCTGCGGGCAGATGCCCCGCGGGTCGACGTAATCGACGAGCCCGTCCCGGATGCCGCGCCCGCGACGCCTGCCGGGCAACGCTTCGAGTCGCTTTCGCATACCAGTCAGGCCGGCACGCGCCAGTACCGGCTGTTCGTGCCCGCGTCGTACCGGGACGAGCCGCTGCCGCTCGTGGTGATGCTGCACGGATGCACGCAGACGCCCGAAGACTTCGCCGCCGGCACCCGCATGAACGATCTCGGCGCCGAGTACGGCTTCTTCGTGGCTTATCCCGCGCAGGCTTCCGCCGCCAATCCCAAGAAGTGCTGGAACTGGTTCAAGCGCTCGGAGCAGCAGCGAGAGCGCGGCGAGCCTTCGCTGATCGCGGGAATCGTGGACGACTTGCGAAGCCGATATGCGATCGATGAACGCCGGGTCTTCGTGGCCGGGCTTTCATCGGGCGGCGCCATGGCTGCGACGCTGGCGGCGACCTATCCCGATGTCTTTGCGGCGGTGGGCGTCCACTCCGGGCTGGCCCACGGCTGCGCACACGACCTGCCGTCGGCGCTCGCGGCCATGCGCGGCGGCAGCGCGGGCGTGGCGGTGCGGGGCATTCCAACTATCGTCTTCCACGGGGACCAGGATGCGCTGGTGCATCCCCGCAACGGCGAGGAAGTCGCGGCGCAATGGATGTCCGGCAAGGAGCAGTCGACGGTGATCGTGGATTCGGCGCTGGATGCGAACGGCTACGGATACACGCGGCGAAGCGTGCACGCGGCTTCGCCACCTTCCCGCCTGGAGCACTGGGTCATCCACGGCGCCGGCCACGCCTGGTCGGGCGGCAGCCCGTCCGGCACGCACACGGATCCAAAGGGGCCCGATGCGTCGCGGGAGATGGTTCGCTTTTTCTTCGCGGAAGATGCGCTCGCCACGCCCTAGCCTATCCGAGCATGTTGGTATCCCCGCAGACCGAGAGCGCCTGGCCCGAGATCGTCCGCCCCCTGGGGCTCGCGACGAAGACCGCGTAGTCGGCCAGTTGCTGCGGCGTCACGTACTCCTTGAGCGACGTGAACGACAAAGCCAGCTTCTCCATCTCCTCATAAGAGATCGCCTTCGCCTGCGCCTTGGCGCTCAGCACGCGCTTCTGGCGGTCGCCGGAAACCACGCCGGGAAGCAGCGCGTTCACCCGGATATGCGCGTCGCCGAGTTCGAGCGCGAGCGATTTCGTCAGCCCGATCACGCCCCACTTCGCCGCCGCATAAGGGGTGCGCAGCGCGAATCCCAGGCGGCCCGCGAGCGAGGAGACATTCATGATGCTGCCATTTTTCGACTTCCGCAGGTGAGGCACGGCGAGGCGCGCGCAGTTGAACTGGCCCGTGAGGTCGATCGCGATGCAGCGGTCCCAATCGGCGGGATCGATCTCGTCCACCTTGCCCGTCGGCCCGGCGATGCCGGCGTTGTTCACCAGGCAATCGAGCCCACCGAGCTTCGCGATCCCTTCGGTGAAGAATCGAGAGACCTGGTCCCGGTCCGAGACATCGCAGACGCTCGATGTGACCTCTGGATCGCTTGACGGCAGTTTGGCTAGCGCGTCCTTGTCCACGTCGCACACGTGCACCCGCGCCCCTTCGCGGATGAAAGCGCGCGCGATCTCGAGGCCGATGCCGTTAGCTCCCGCGGTGATCATGACGCGCAGGCCGCGGATTTCAAGATCCATTCAACTGCTCCTCAGCGGAAATGTTCGGTTAATGCCATCATAGTTTCGAGCGATTATCCCCACAAAACAACGAGGAGGAAGTTATGAGCGACACCAAGGGCTTCTCACGCCGTACGGTCATCAAGGGCGCGCTGGCCGGCGCCGCAACCGGCATCGCCGGCTTCCCCTTCATCAGCTACGGCCAGTCGGACGTGATCCGCATCGGCCACCTCACGCCGCGCACCGGGTTCCTGGGGCCGCTGGGTGAGTTCGCGGTGCAGGCGGTCGACATGGCCGTCGCCGAGATCAATGCAGCGGGCGGCATCAACGGCCGGAAGATCGAGCTCCTCAAGGAGGACTCGGTGAACCCGCAGACCGCGACCACCAAGGCCGAGCGGATGATCGAGCGTGACAAGGTCGCCTGCATCATCGGTGAGATCTCCTCGGCCTCGGCGCTGGCGATCGGCCAGGTGGCGGAGCGCACCAAGACGCTCTTCATCAATACCGGCGCCAACTCCGACCAGCTGCGCGGCAAGAGCTGCAGCAAGTACATGTTCCACATCGAGAGCCAGAACTCGATGTACGTGAAGACCTGCGGGCGCGCCCTCCTCGCGCAGGGGCTCGTGAAGGGCAAGAAGTGGTTCTCCCTCACCGCCGACTACGCCTTCGGCCACGACCTGCTGCGGGTCGCGAAGAAGTTCATGGAGGCCAACGGGGGGCAATTCGCCGCGGACAAGCTGATCCCCACGGACGCGACCGACTTCTCGCCGCTGCTGCTGGAGATCCGCAACGCCAAGCCGGACCTGGT
>DATLEL010000032.1:0-11039 GCA_035525255.1 Usitatibacter sp. | reverse complement strand
GAACAAGGGGCAGATCCTGTTCGTCGGCACCAAGCGCCAGGCGCGCGAGATCGTCAAGGAAGAGGCCCAGCGTGCCGGCGCCCCCTATGTCGACTACCGCTGGCTGGGCGGCATGCTCACCAACTTCAAGACCGTGAAGGGCTCCATCAAGCGCCTGAAGGACATGGACGCGATGGTGGCCGACGGCTCCATGGAGCGGCTCACCAAGAAGGAGCAGCTGCTGAACGCGCGCGAGCGCGAGAAGCTCGAGCGCTCCCTCGGCGGCATCAAGGACATGGGCGGCGTGCCCGATGCGCTGTTCATCATCGACGTGGGCTTCCACAAGATCGCCGTCACCGAAGCGAAGACGCTGGGCGTGCCCATCGTCGGCGTCGTGGATTCCAACAACTCGCTCGACGGCATCGACTACGTGATCCCGGGCAACGACGACTCGACCCGCGCCATCCGCCTCTACGCCCGTGGCGTGGCGGACGCGATCCTCGAGGGCCGCAGCCAGGTCATCAGCGAGATGGTCGCCCAGCCGACGGAAGACTTCGTCGAGGTCGAGGCCGACAAGGCATAAACCGGACCGCAACCGTTCGGCGAGAAAGGGGCATTGCAAGGCCCCTTTTTTGTAACTGGACCCCCGCCTGCGCGGGGGTGACGAAAGAGAGAAATGGCTGAAATCACCGCGGGAATGGTCAAGGAACTGCGCGAGCTCACCGGGCTCGGCATGATGGAATGCAAGAAGGCGCTCGAGGAAGCGGGCGGAGACATCAAGAAGGCCGAGGAGCTGCTGCGCATCAAGAGCGGCGCCAAGGCTTCGAAGGCCGCCTCGCGCGTCGCCTCCGAGGGCAGCATCGGCACGTTCGTGTCGGCCGACGGCAGGACCGGCGCCATGGTGGAAGTGAACAGCGAGACCGACTTCGTGGCACGCAACCCCGAGTTCGCCGAGTTCGCCCGCAAGCTGGCCGAGCTCGTGGTCACGCAGAAGCCCGCCGATGTCGCGGCGCTCTCGAACCTGAAGATCGACGGCGACACCGTGGAGTCCGTGCGCCAGAAGCTGGTGCAGAAGATCGGCGAGAACATCAGCGTGCGGCGCTTCGAGCGCATCGAGACCGACGCCAAGCTGGAGAAATACATCCACCCGCCCGGCAAGATCGGCGTGATGGTGGACTACGAAGGCAGCGCCGACGTCGCCCGCGACGTGGCGATGCACATCGCGTTCGCCAAGCCCAGGTTCATGTCGAAGGAGCAGGTCGCCCCCGACGTGCTCGCCTCCGAGCGCAAGATCCTCGAAGCGCGCGCCGCCGAATCGGGCAAGCCCGCGGAGATCGTCGCCAAGATGGTGGAGGGCGGCATCAACAAGTTCCTCGCCGAGATCACGCTGCTCGGCCAGCCGTTCGTGAAGGACGACAAGCAGACGGTGGAGAAGATGCTCAAGGCGCAGAACTCGAAGCTGCGCACCTATCGCCTGCTGGTGGTCGGCGAGGGCATCGAGAAGAAGCAGAACGACTTCGCGGCCGAGGTGGCCGCAATGACCAAAACCGCAGCCTAGCCGCGAGGGCCTCGTGACCGAGCCCAATCCGCCCGCAGCACCCGCCTATCCGCGCATCCTCCTCAAGCTTTCGGGGGAGGCGCTGATGGGAAATGATTCCTTCGGCATCAACCGCGAAACCGTGGACCGCATCGTTCGCGAGGTGAAGGAAGTCTCGGCGATGGGCGTGCAGATCGGGGTCGTGATCGGCGGCGGCAACATCTTCCGCGGCGTGTCCCAGGGTGCCGCCGGCATGGACCGCGCGACCGCCGACTACATGGGCATGCTCGCTACCGTGATCAACGCGCTCGCGCTCGCCGACGCCATGAACCGGGGCGGCCTGGTCGCGCGCGTGCAATCGGCGCTCAGCATCGAGCCGGTGGTCGAGCCCTATATCCGAGGCAAGGCGATCCGCTACCTCGAAGAGGGCAAGATCGTCATCTTCGCGGCGGGCACGGGCAATCCGTTCTTCACCACCGACACCGCCGCCGCGCTGCGCGGGCGCGAGGTCGAGGCCAACATCGTCCTCAAGGCGACCAAGGTGGACGGCGTCTACACCGCCGATCCGATGAAGGACAAGACCGCGACCCGCTACAACAAGATCACCTTCGACGAGGCGTTCGTGAAGAACCTCAAGGTGATGGACGCGACCGCGCTGGCGCTTTGCCGCGACCAGAAGCTGCCGATCAACGTGTTTTCGATCTTCAAGGACGGAGCCTTGAAGCGCGTGGTGATGGGCGAGGACGAAGGCACGCTCGTCCACAATTGACACATAGGGGAGCCGATCGATGAGCATCCAGGACATCAAGAAGCAGGCGACCGACAAGATGGCCAAGTCGGTCGAGACCCTGAAGGGCGACCTCGGCAAGATCCGCACCGGACGCGCCCACGTGGGCATCCTCGACCATATCCGCGTGGACTACTACGGCAGCGAGATGCCCATCAACCAGGTCGCCAACGTGACGCTCTCCGACGCCCGCACCATCTCCATCCAGCCGTTCGAGAAGAAGATGGTCCAGGTGGTCGAGAAAGCCATTCGCGATTCCGACCTGGGAGTGAACCCTGCCACCTCCGGCGATGTCATTCGGGTGCCGATGCCCGCGCTCACCGAGGAGCGCCGCCGCGAGCTCACCAAGATCGTGAAGCACGAGGGCGAGAACGCCAAGGTCGCGGTGCGCAACATCCGCCGCGACGCGATCGCGCACCTGAAGAGCCTCCTGAAGGAGAGCGAAGTGAGCGAGGACCAGGAGAAGCGCGCCGCCGACGAGGTCCAGAAGCTCACCGACAAGGCCGTCGGCGAGATCGACAAGCTGGTCGCCGACAAAGAAAAAGAGCTGATGGCTGTCTGATGATCGAATTCGACAGCTCGACGCAGACCGTGCCGACTCCCGCCGAGGTGCCGCGGCATGTGGCGATCATCATGGACGGCAACGGGCGTTGGGCGAAGAAGCGCTTCCTGCCGCGGGTAGGCGGGCACCGCAAGGGCGTCGAGTCGGTGCGCGAGGTGGTGAAGCACTGCGCCGAGCGCGGCGTGGAATACCTCACCCTGTTCGCATTCTCGAGCGAGAACTGGCGCCGCCCCGCGGAGGAGGTCACCTTCCTCATGCAGCTCTTCCTGCGCTCGCTCGAGCAGGAGGTGGTCAAGCTGCACGACAACGGCATTCGCTTCAAGGTGGTGGGCGACCTCTCCGCCTTCGATGCGCGCATCGTCGAGCACATCCGCCGCGGCGAAGCGCTCACCGCCGCCAACACCGGCCTCACCCTCACCATCGCCGCCAACTACGGCGGGCGCTGGGACATCCTGCAGGCCGCGGAGCGCTGCCGCCTCGAGGACCCGGCGGCGGCCGTGACCGAGGAGCGCCTGTCGCGCTTCCTCTCGATGAGCTACGCGCCCGAGCCCGATCTCTTCATCCGCACCGGCGGCGAGCAGCGGGTCTCCAATTTCCTCCTGTGGCAGCTCGCGTACACCGAGCTCTACTTCACCGAGGCGCTGTGGCCGGACTTCGGCGCCGGCGCCCTCGAGGAGGGCTTCGCTTCCTATCGCCGCCGCGAGCGGCGCTTCGGGCGCACCAGCGAGCAGCTGGCGCCGTCCGAGCCCGTGGTGCAGGCGGGCTGACGCCCGCTTTCCTGCCCGGTGCTGCTGACGCGCGTCCTCACGGCCCTGGTCCTGCTGCCGGTCGTCCTCGGCATGACGTTCTTTGCGAGCGCGCCGCTGTGGTCGCTGTTCGCGCTGGCGATAGCGCTCGGCGCCTGCTGGGAGTGGTCGCGCATGTGCGAGCTCTCGCCCGGCGCGCAATCCCTCTACCTGCTGGCCTCCGGCGCGATCGGGGCGTATCTCTGGCTCCTGTCGATGCGCATGGTGCCGGGGAATTTCGCCGCCGCGGCGCTCACCGCGTTCATCCTCGCCGCGGTGTTCTGGATCGCGCTCGCGCCGTGGTGGCTCGCCAGGCGCGCCCGGCCTTCGGCTTCCACGCGCGCGGCAGCGGGCTGGCTGGTGGTGTGGCCGACGTGGTTCGCGCTGGTGGTGCTGCGCGAAACGAGCCCCTGGCTGCTGCTGGCGGTCGCGGCGCTGGTGTGGATCGCCGACACCGCCGCCTATTTCGCCGGCAAGCGCTTCGGCAAGCACAAGCTCGCCCCCGCGATCAGCCCCGGCAAGACGTGGGAAGGCGTGGTGGGCGGCATGGCGGGCGCGGTCGTGTACGGCGCCGTGCTTGCCTGGGTCGCGCATCGCTGGGACACGCCGATCTCGGCCTATTTCGTCCCCGGCGCCGGCATCCCCGCGATCGTCGTGCTGGTGTGCCTCACCGCGCTCAGCATCGTGGGCGACCTGCTCGAGTCGTGGATGAAGCGCGGCGTGGGGATGAAGGATTCGAGCAACCTGCTGCCGGGGCACGGCGGCCTGCTGGATCGCATCGATTCCCTCACCGCCACGCTGCCGCTCGCGGCGTTCGCGGTATTTCTCGTGCAGCGGAGCGGGGCGTGAAGCGCCTCGCCATCCTCGGCAGCACCGGCTCCGTCGGCCGCAACACGCTGGACGTCATCGCGCGCCACCGCGATCGCTACGAAGTGGTGGCACTGGCGGCGGGGAAGAACGACGCGCTGCTGTTGTCGCAGTGCCTCGAATACAAGCCACGCCACGCCGTGCTCGCGGACGCCGATGCCGCGGAGCGCCTGCGCCGCGAGCTCGCCGATAAGGGCTGCGACACGCAGGTGAGCGCCGGGGCCGAAGCCCTCGAGCGCATTGCGGCGCTGCCCGAGGTCGACGCGGTGATGGCGGCCATCGTCGGGGCCGCCGGGCTGCCGGCGACGCTCGCCGCCGCGAAAGCCGGCAAGGACGTGCTGCTCGCCAACAAGGAAGCGCTGGTCATGTCGGGCGCGCTCTTCATGGCGGCGGTCGCGGAAGGCGGCGGCACATTGCTTCCCATCGACAGCGAGCACTCGGCCGTCTTCCAGTCGCTGCCGCGCGGCTTCGCATGCGGACGCGCCGGCGAGCTGGACCGTGCCGGCGTGCGCCGCATCCTCCTTACGGCCTCCGGCGGCCCGTTCCGCACTACGCCGGTCGATCGCCTCGCCCGCGTCACGCCGCAACAGGCTTGCGCGCATCCGAACTGGGTGATGGGTCCCAAGATCTCGGTGGATTCGGCGACGATGATGAACAAGGGCCTCGAGGTGATCGAGGCCCACTGGCTTTTCACCGCGCCCGTGGAGCGAATCCAGGTGGTGATCCACCCGCAAAGCGTGATCCACTCGATGGTGGAATACCTCGACGGCTCGGTGATCGCGCAGATGGGGAATCCCGACATGCGCACGCCCATCGCCTGCGCGCTCGCCTGGCCGGAACGCATCGAGGCCGGCGTCGAGCCCCTCGATTTCACCACCTGCGGCCCGCTCGGCTTCGAGCGCGTCGACACCGTGCGCTTTCCCTGCGTGCGCCTCGCCTCCGAGGCGTTGCGCCTGGGTGGAACCGCGCCCGCGGTCCTCAATGCCGCGAACGAGATCGCCGTCGAGGCGTTCCTTGCCGGGCGTCTCGGCTTCACCGGCATCCCCGAGGTGATCGAATCGGTGCTCGGCGAGATGCCTCCGGAGCCGCTCACCTCCCTCGATCAAGTCTATGCTGTCGATATCGAGGCCCGCGGCCTCGCATCCCGATTCGTCTCACGCCGCGTGCCTCGCGCTTCCGGCCTGCACTCATGAACAATGCATTGATCACGATCCTGTCGTTCCTGTTCACCGTCGGCGTGCTGGTGGTGATCCACGAGCTGGGCCACTACGCCGCCGCCCGCCTGGTGGGTGTGAAAATCCTGCGCTTCTCGGTGGGCTTCGGCCGCACGCTGTGGATGCGGCGCCTGGGGCGCGACGGCACCGAATGGGCGCTCGCCGCGGTGCCGCTCGGCGGCTACGTGAAGATGCTCGACGAGCGCGAGGGCGACGTGCGTCCGGAGGAGCGCGCCCGCGCCTTCAATCGCCAGTCGGTCGGCGCCCGCATCTTCATCGTGCTGGCCGGCCCGTTCGCCAATTTCCTGCTCGCCTTCGCGCTGTACTGGGTGCTCTTCATTACCGGGCTGCCGGGCGTGAAGCCGGTGCTCGGCGATCCGCCGCGCGATTCGCCCGCCGCGGTGGCGGGGCTCGCCAACGGGGACACGGTGAAGGCCGTCGGCGGCGAGCCGGTGTACACCTGGACCGACGTGCGCTGGCTGCTGCTGAAGGAGGCAGTGAAGCGCGGCGTGGTGCCGATCGAAGTGGAGAACGCGCGCGGCGCGCGCTCGAACCGCACCGTGGACCTGGCGGTGATCTCCAAGGAAGACCTGGATCGCGATTTCCTCGGCAAGCTGGGACTGAGGCCTTTTCGTCCTGCGGTGCCGGCGGTGCTCGGGCGCGTGCTGCCGGGCAGCGCCGCGGAGCGCGCGGGACTTTCGAGCGGCGATCGCGTCGTGGCCGTGGCGGGAAAGCCGGTGCCGACCTGGTTCGACTTCACCACCGAGGTTTCCACCAGTCCCGGCCGCACGCTGGCGATCGAGCTGGAGCGCCAGGGGCGCCGCTTCGAGGTGAAGGCGACACCCGACTCCATCGGCGAAGGCGACAACCGCATCGGGCGCCTCGGCGTGGAGGCGGGAGACGAGCTGAAGCGCGAGTACGAACGCATGACCACCACGGTGCGCTACGGCCCCGTCGAGGCCGTCGGGCGGGCCGCGCACAAGGTCGTGGACCTCTCGGTCTTCAGCATCAAGATGCTCGGGCGCATGGTGGTGGGCGACGTGTCGTGGAAGAACCTTTCCGGCCCGATCACCATCGCCGACTACGCGGGACAGTCCGCGCAGCTGGGCTGGATCACCTTCGTGGGCTTCCTCGCCCTCGTGAGCGTGAGCCTGGGAGTGCTCAACCTCCTGCCCATCCCGCTGCTGGATGGGGGGCACCTGGTGTATTATTTCGCCGAAATCGTGAAAGGCAGTCCCGTCTCCGAAAGGACGATGGAGATCGGGCAGCGGCTCGGCCTGGCGCTCCTGCTGGGATTGACCTTCTTCGCGTTCTACAACGACCTCAACCGCCTGTTCACGGGCTGACCTCCTGATGCAACGATTCTTCCGGTTCCGCCCCGTGATTTTCACGGCGCGGGCCATCCGCGCTTGCGTGCTCGCCGTGGCCGCCTGCGCCGCGACGCTCGCCATGGCGATCCAGCCCTTCACCATCCGCGACATCCGCGTGGAGGGCGTGCAGCGCACCGAGGCGGGCACCGTGTTCACCTACCTGCCGGTGAAGGTCGGCGACCGCATCGACGACGAGAAGTCGGCGCAGGCGGTGAAGGCGCTCTACGCCACCGGCTTCTACTCCGACGTGCGCCTCGAGGCCGACGGCGACGTGCTGATCGTGTTCGTGCAGGAGCGCCCCGCGATCGCGCAGATCGACATCGAGGGCTCGAAGGAATTCACCAAGGACAACCTGAAGGACGGCCTGAAGCAGGCGGGCATCTCGGAATCCAAGATCTACGACAAGTCGCTGCTGGACCGCGCCGAGAAGGAGATCAAGCGCCAGTACACCAGCCGCGGGTTCTACGGCGCGGTGGTGAAGATCACCGTGACGCCGCTCGAGAGGAACCGCGTCGCGCTGCGCATCGACATCGAGGAAGGCACCGTCACCAAGATCGCCGACATCAACATCATCGGCGCCAAGGACTTCAGCGAGCGCGAGCTGCTGCGCAACATGAAGCTCACGACTCCCGGCTGGTTCACCTGGTTCACCAAGGACGACCAGTACTCCAAGCAGCAGCTCACCGCGGACCTCGAGGCGCTGCGCTCCTTCTACCTCAACCGCGGCTACCTGGAGTTCAACATCGAGTCGACCCAGGTCTCGATCACGCCCGACCGCGAGAAGATCTTCATCACCGTCGCGATCACCGAGGGCCCGGTCTACCGGCTGGGCGAGATCAAGTACAGCGGCGACCTGATCGTCACGGAAGCGGAGCTGCGCCGCCTGGTGACGTTGCGCCCCGGCGACGTGTTCTCGCGCGAGAAGATCGTCGAGGCCACGAAGAAGGTGAGCGACCGCCTCGGCAACGACGGCTATTCGTTCGCCAACGTGAACCCGGTGCCGGACCTCGATCGCGACAAGCGCATCGCGGGCTTCACCTTCTTCGTCGACCCGGGGCGGCGAGTCTACGTGCGCCGCGTGACCATCGCCGGCAACCAGAAGACCCAGGACGAGGTCATCCGGCGCGAGCTGCGCCAGCTGGAGAGCTCCTGGTACTCGCTCGACCGCATCGCGCGCTCCAAGGAGCGCCTGCAGCGCACCGGCTACTTCTCGGACGTGAACATCGAGACCCCGGCGGTCGCCGGCACCACCGACCAGGTGGACATCACCGTGACGGTGGTGGAGCGCAACACCGGCACCCTCAACTTCGGCGTCGGCTACTCGGCGGCGGAGAAGCTCACGTTGCAGGCCTCCATCTCCCAGGCCAACGTGCTCGGCACCGGCAACATGCTCGCCTTCCAGGTGAACAACGGCTCGGTGAACAAGGTTTACTCGCTCACCTACGTGAACCCGTACTGGACTGCCGACGGCGTGTCGCGCGGCTTCGATTTCTTCCGCCGCGACGTCGACACCACGACGCTTTCGGTCGCCGCGTACCGCACCATCTCCACCGGCCTCGGCGTGCGCTTCGGCATCCCCGTCACGGAGTACGACGCGGTCAACATCGGCTTCACCGGCGAGCGCACCATCCTCACCCTGGATCCGGTCACCGCGCCGCCGCGCTATCTCGACTTCGTCAGCCAGTTCGGCGAGAAGAGCGACACGCTGCGCACCAACATCTCCTTCGCGCGCGATACCCGCGACAGCCTCACCTGGCCGACGAAGGGGTGGCTGAACGAGATCGGCTTCGAGGTCGGCATCCCGCCCGGCGACCTCAAGTACTACCGGGTCACCTACCAGAGCCAGTATTTCCATACCTTCGACCGCGTGTCGTGGCTCACCTTCCTGCTGAACGGCGAGACCGGCTATGCCAACGGCTATGGCGGCAAGCCGCTGCCGTTCTTCAAGAACTTCTACGCGGGCGGCGTGGGCTCGGTGCGCGCCTTCGAGACCGCGACCCTCGGGCCGCGGGACCTGAACGGCGACATCCTCGGCGGCAACCGCCGCCTGGTGCTGAACGCCGAGGCCCTCTTCCCCATGCCGGGCTACAAGGAGAAGAATGTGCGCCTGGGCTTCTTCGTGGATGCCGGCAACGTCTGGGGCGCGGAGGAGAAGATCAAGCTGGGCGACATGCGCATCGGCACCGGCCTCGCTGTGAGCTGGGATTCGCCGGTGGGCCCGCTGCGCTTCTCGTTCGGCGCACCCATCAGGAAGCGCCCGGAAGACAAGGTGGAGCGCTTCCAATTCCAGCTGGGCAAGATATTCTGAGGCCGCAATGAGAACGATCCTCGCCATGCTGCTGCTGGGCTTTTCGCTCGCCGCCGGCGCGCAGATGAAGATCGGCTTCGTGAACACCGAGCGGGTGTTCCGCGAGGCCGCGCCCGCGAAGCGCGCGCAGCAGGTGCTGGAGCGCGAGTTCTCGGCACGCAACGCCGAGCTCGGCAAGATCGAGAAGCAGGGCCGCGACCTGCAGACCGATCTGGAGCGCGACAACGTCACCATGACCGAGGCGGCGCGCCGCGAGAAGGAGCGCCAGCTCGCCGACATCAGCCGCAACTTCCAGCGACTGCAGCGCGAGATCCGCGAGGACCTGAACCTGCGCCGCAACGAGGAGCTCGCGCGCGTGCAGGAACGCGCCACGCGCGTCATCAACCAGATCGCCGAGGCCGAGAAGTTCGACCTCATCATCCAGGAGGCGGTGTTCGCGAGCGGGCGCATCGACATCACCGAGAAGGTCATCAAGGCCCTCGCGGACCGGTGAGGGGCGCTTGGCACCGGCCGCGCTGACCCTCCGCCAGATCGTCGAGCGCCTCGGCGGCGAGGCCCTCGGCGACGCCGACCGGCCGCTCACCGGCGTGGGCACCCTCGATTCCGCCGGGCCCGAGCACATCACCTTCCTCGCCAACCCGCGCTATCGCGGCCGGCTCGCATCCACGCGCGCGGGCGCCGTGATCCTCGGCCGCGCCGACCGCGACGCGGGCTCCATGCCGCGGATCGTGACCGACAACCCCTACGCCTATTACGCGCGCACGGTGGCGCTCTTCCATCCGCCGTCGGTGGCCAGGCCGGGGATCCATCCGTTCGCGCAGGTGGATGGCTCCGCCAACGTGGACGCGAGCGCCGAGATCGGCGCATTCGTCGTGGTGGGTGCGCGCTCCTCGATCGGCCGCGGCGCGCGCATCGGCGCGCATTGCGCGATCGGCGAGGGCGTCTCCATCGGCGAAGGCACGCGCCTGCACGCGCGCGTGTGCATCTACGACGGCTGCACCATCGGCGCGCGCGGCATCCTGCATTCGGGCGTGGTCATCGGCGCGGACGGCTTCGGCATGGCGCGCGATGGCGACCATTGGCTCAAGATCCCGCAGGTGGGCGCGGTGCGCATCGGCGACGACGTCGAGGTCGGCGCCAACACCACCATCGACCGCGGGGCGCTGGACGACACGGTGATCGCCGACGGCGTGAAGCTCGACAACCAGATCCAGGTCGGGCACAACTGCGTCATCGGCGCGCACACCGTGATCGCCGGCTGCACCGGCATCTCCGGCAGCGTCACCATCGGGCGCGACTGCATGATCGGCGGGGGCGTGGGCTTCGTCGGCCACATCACCATCTGCGACCGTGCCGTCATCTCCGGCTTCACCTTCGTCACCAAGTCGATCACCACGCCGGGCACCTACACCTCGGGCATGCCGGTGATGCCCCACGCCGACTGGCTTCGCAACACCGCGCACCTGCGCAAGCTGGGCGCGCGCGCAAGGCAAACGGGAGAAGAATCGTGAGCGCCATGACGATCGAGGAGATCAAGGAGTACCTGCCGCACCGGTTCCCGTTCCTGCTGATCGACCGCGTGCTGTCGTTCGAGGCGGACAAGCGCATCGTGGCACTCAAGAACGTGACG
>DATLEL010000006.1:0-3295 GCA_035525255.1 Usitatibacter sp. | reverse complement strand
CCATCGAGAATGCATGGCCGGGCCGCGAGAGCGCGATGCGCATGAACGCCTCGTCGCAGCGCGCATATTCGGTGGCTTCGCTTTTCAAAAACTTGCGGCGCGCCGGCGTATTGAAGTAGAGATCCTCGACGTCGACGGTGGTCCCCGATGCGAGCGGCGCAGGCGTTACGCCTGAAACCTGTCCCGCCTCGCAAGTAATGCGCCACCCATGTCTTTCTTCGGCGCGCCGGGTGACAATCGCGAGGCGCGCGACGGCACCGATCGACGCCAGGGCCTCGCCGCGGAATCCCAGGGTCATGGCGCGCTCGAGGTCATCCAGTGTCTGAATCTTGCTAGTGGCGAATCTCGCAACCGCCAGAGGAAGATCGTCCATGTCGATGCCGTTGCCATCGTCGGCGACACGCATGCGGCGCACTCCGCCTTCGATGAGGTCGACGGCGATGGATCGCGCGCCGGCGTCGAGGCTGTTCTCCATCAGCTCCTTCAACGCGGCAGCAGGGCGATCCACGACCTCGCCGGCGGCGATCTGGTTGACGAGGAGCTCGGGAAGAATACGAATCGCGCCCACGACGAATTTTACACGCGGGTGAATATGGGACGCTCCGAGACGCCGCCGAGCTACAGCCCCTCGCCGCGCGCCGAGGGCGCGGCCGACAAGACGCTCCAGGCCGAGCAGGTGCGCCTGCTATTCCGCTTCTCGCTGGTGGGCTACCTCGCGACGCTGCTGGTGGTCTTCATCCTGGGCGCGATCCTGTGGGACGACCTGTCGCGCCCCGGCCTCTTCCTGTGGTTCCTGGCGATCTCCCTGGTCACCATCGGCCGCTACCTCATCTACAAGGCGTTCGTCACCGACGCGCCGCTGCTGTCGTTCATTCCCAAGTGGGAACGGCGCTTCCTCGCGGGCTCGCTCCTCGCCGCCCTTTGCTGGATGGCGATCGGCACGGTGCTGCTGCCGGACTCGACGCGGCTCGCGCAACGCTTCGCCGTGGTGATGCTGGTGGTCGTGCTGATGACCGGCGCCGTCGCCTATTACGCGCCGCATCGCTACGCCTACAAGATTTCCGCTTTCCTCGGCCTGGTGCCGCTCGCGGTCACGCTGGGCACCTCGGGGGACCGGGTGCAGATGTTCCTTTCAGGACTGATCCTGATACTCGCGATCTTCCTGCCGTACGTGCACGAGCGCGTGCACCGCGCGCTCGGTGACTCGCTCACGTCGCGCCGCGCGAGGGACGAGCTCTCCGGCGAGCTGGAGACCGAAAGGAACCGGCTGCAGGAGGCCAACCACGCGCTCGCGGGCGAGATGGCCGAGCGCATGAAGGCGCAGAACTCCGAGCTCCTCGCGGCCCAGAAGCTGCGCATGCACGTCGAGCGCACGCCGCTCGCCGTGGTGGAGTGGGACCGCAATTACCGCATCAATGCATGGAATCCCGCCGCCGAGGCGATCTTCGGCTTCCCGCTCTACGAGGCCGTGGGCAAGTCGCTGCCGCTGCTGCTCGCCGGGGACGCGGAGCGTGCCAACGTCGAGGCGATGTGCAGCGAGCTGGTGGAAACCGGCGAGGGCAACAAGACCACGCTCGGCAACGTGACCCGCAGCGGCCGCACCATCCACTGCGAGTGGTACAACACGCCGCTGGTGGATGGGGCCGGCAAGTTGATCGGGTTCGCCTCGCTGGTGCAGGACATCACCGAGCGCCTCAACACCGAGCGCACCATCCACTACATGGCGCACCACGATGCGCTCACCGGGCTGCCCAACCGGCGCCTCATGCAGGACCGCCTCAACCAGGCGATCATGGCCGCGCGCCGCAAGCAGCGCCACGTCGCGGTGCTGTTCCTCGACCTCGACCGCTTCAAGGTGATCAACGACACGCTCGGCCACGACACCGGCGACTTCATCCTGAAGGACGTGGCGCGGCGCCTGGTGACATGCGTGCGCGAGGTGGACACCGTGTCGCGCGAGGGCGGCGACGAGTTCGTGGTGATCCTGCCGGACCTCGAGCGGCCGGAGCATGCACGGGTCGTGGCCGACAAGATCCTCGAAGAGCTGTCGCGCCCCATCGAGATCGCGGGCCAGGACATCCACATCACGCCCTCCGTCGGCATCAGCCACTATCCCAACGACGCGACCGACGTGCAGCAGCTCCTCAAGCACGCCGACAACGCGATGTACCAGGCCAAGGACGCGGGGCGCAACACGGTGCGCTTCTTCACCAGCGATCTCAACTTCCTGCTCTCCCGCCGCCTCGAAGTGGAAAGCCGCCTGCGGAAGGCCATGGAGCACGAGGAATTCTTCCTGCGCTACCAGCCCCAGGTGAGCATCCCCGACGGTCGCATCTGCGGCATGGAAGCATTGGTGCGCTGGAACGATCCGCAAAAAGGCGAGATCCAGCCCAAGGACTTCGTCTTCGTCGCCGAGGAGCTGGGTCTGATCGTCCCCATCGGCGAGTGGGTGTTCCGCACCGCCTGCCAGCAGCTGCAGCACTGGCAGGCCGAGGGCCTGCCGCCGGTGACCATCTCGGTGAACATCTCGCCGCGGCAGTTCATGTCGCGCCGCCTGGTGTCGTCGCTGCTCTCGATCGTGCGCGAGACCGGCGCCGACCCGCGCTTCATCGAGCTCGAGATCACCGAGACCATGATCATGCGCAACATCGAGCAGTCGATCGAGACGCTGGCGCAGCTGCGCGCGGTCGGCATGCAGGTCGCGGTGGACGACTTCGGCGTGGGCTATTCGTCCCTCGGCCAGCTATCGCGCCTGCCGGCCTCCAGCATGAAGATCGACCGCTCCTTCGTGATGAACGTGCCCGGCGACGTGCAGGGCAGCTCGATCACCGAAGCCATCATCGCGATGGCGAAGCGCCTCAAGCTGCGCGTGATCGCCGAGGGCGTGGAGACCCGCCAGCAGCTCGAGTTCCTGCGCGCCAACCACTGCGACGCGTTCCAGGGCTTCCTGTTCTCGAAGCCGGTGACCGCGCTCGAGGCCACCGCGATGCTCAAGGCCCAGGCCACCGAGCGGACCTCGGCCATCCACCTGGCCTAGCGCTGCGCCACCTTCGACCGCGCGAGCGGCGGGTTCTGCGCCAGGTAGCGCTTGATTCCTCCCACGATCGCGGCCGCCATCTTCTCGTGGTACGCGGTGTCCTTGAGGCGGCGCTCCTCCTCGGGGTTGGAGATGAACGCCGTCTCCACGAGGATCGAAGGCACGTCGGGCGCCTTCAGCACCGCGAAGCCGGCCTGCTCCACGGCATGCTTGTGCAGCGTGTTCACGTCGCCGATCTCGGAGAGCACCGCGCGCCCC
>DATLEL010000489.1:0-4122 GCA_035525255.1 Usitatibacter sp. | reverse complement strand
ACCAAGGAATACGGCGTCGGCATCCTGGTGACCGAGGACATCGTCAATGCGGCGCAGGGGTTCGTCTACCGCGAGGTGGACAAGGTGGTGGTGAAGGGCCGGCAGAACGGCATCGCGATCTTCGAGCCCATCGGCAAGGTGGGCGAGGTGGGCGAGACCACGCTGCAGGAGATCGAGGCTTTCCACAAGGCGATCGGTTTCTACCGCAAGCAGCGCTGGGACGACGCCGAAGCCGCGCTGAAGACGCTCTCCTACGCGGCGCCGCAGAACAAGCTCTACAAGCTCTATCTCAAGCGCGTGACCCACTTCCGCGACAACACGCCTGGGCCCACCTGGAACGGCACGTGGGTCTTCACGACCAAGTAACCCACCCCCTCGAAGACCGCATTCCCCAGCCCGGCGAGGCCCTGCAGGTCGCCGACGGCGTGTGGTGGATCCGCATGCCGCTGCCGTTCGCGCTCGACCACATCAACCTGTGGCTGCTGGAGGACGGCGACGGCTGGACGATCGTCGACACGGGCTACGGCGTGGAAGCCACCTGGGCGTTGTGGGAGCAGCACCTGGCCGGCTCCATGGGCGGGAAGCCCGTGAAGAACATCGTCGTCACCCATTACCATCCCGACCACGTCGGCAGCGCGGCCTGGCTCGTGAATCGCACCGGTGCGCCGATGTGGATGACGTCCACGGAATTCCTTTCGGCGCATGCGGCGCACGATGACATGGCGGGCTTCGATCGCGCGACGGGCATGGCCTTCTTCGGTCGCAACGGCCTGGATCTCTCCACAATTTCCGAGCGCATGCGCACCGGCAACGGCTACCGGCGTGGCGTGCCGGAGATTCCCAAGACCTATCGCCGCATGATGCACGGCGACAAGCTTTCCATTGGCGGCCGCGAGTGGGAAGTGATCACGGTCTTCGGGCATGCGCCGGAGCAGGCGACGCTCTGGTGCGCTTCGCTCAACGCGCTCATCTCCAGCGACCAGGTGCTGCCGCGCATCACGAGCAACGTAGGCGTGTGGGGCAACCAGCCCGAGGGCAATCCGCTGGCGCAATTCCTGGGCTCGCTCTCGCGCCTGGCCCACCTGCCCGCCGATGCGCTGGTGCTGCCCTCGCATGAGCGTGTCTTCCATGGCCTGCACCAGCGCATCGCGGACCTGCACGAGCATCATGAGAAGCGACTTGCACGGTTGCTGGAGGGTTGCGCCTCGCCCATCACGGCCTACGAGGCACTACCTCTCCTTTTCAAGCGCCAGCTCGACGACCACCAGATGATGTTCGCGATGGGCGAGTCGATCGCCCACCTGCATTACCTGTTTGCGAAGGGCCTGCTCCGACGCGAAGAGAGCCCTGCCGGCGTCCGCCGGTACGTACGATGAACCCTATGCGCGATCTATGCGACGACTTTGCGTAGGACGACAGTGTCCTGCGCCCAGGGATTGTCGTACCACGCGTCCGGCGCGAACTTCACGAGCTCGAATCCACGCGTGTTGAAAGCCGCTTCGAGCACGGTATCGTCGTAAGCCACGGCCGCCATCGGGCTGTCGGTCCTTTCGATCCAGTAGCCATCCCCGGTCCTGACAAACGGCCGGCCGCTGGTGCCCTGTTCGACTCGGCGGCGCGCCTCGCCCGTGATCACAAAGGCCGTGCAGAAGCAGCGCCCGCCGTTCACGAGGACTCGCGAGATCTCGTCGATGTAATGCTCGACCTCGCGGCGGGGCATGTGGGTGAAGACGGAAGTGAGGAAGACGAAATCGAAGCTGCCATCGTCAAAGGGAAAGCGGTATTCGCCCGCGGCTTGGCGCCCCTCCGGATGGTAGAGATCGTTATGGATGTCTGCCAGGAAGAAAGTGAAGTTGGGATAGCGCGGCGTGATGCGTTCCTGGCACCAGTCGATACCCCGCTTGACGATGTCGAAGCCCACATAGGTACCTCGCGAGTCGAGGTACTGGGTCATCGCGATGGCGACTCGACCGATGCCGCATCCGATATCGAGAACGCGGTCGTTGGGCCTGAGTCCACCCAGGTCCCGCATCCGCTCGACATTGTAGATGCCGACGAAGCGGAATTGCTCGGGCGTTCCGCCGCCGACATACGCAGCCGTCTCGGGGTCCGGGATCATGTCGGCGACGGGGTCGCCGGTCGGTGCGCGATTCATCTTTACGTTGTTTTCAGGTCCTGGCCGCCAGCCGTTTCATCGCTCGTTCGAGCCCCGCAACCGTGACAGGATACATGCGCCCATCCATGATGCGCATCACGTTCTGGATCGAGGTAGTCCAGCCCCAGTGATCCTCCGGGATGGGATTCAGCCACACCGCATGGGGCCACTCGCGCAGCAGCCGCTCCAGCCATACGCGTCCCGCCTCGTCGTTCCAGTGCTCGACGCTGCCGCCCGGCTGCTCCAGCTCGTAGGGGCTCATGGACGCGTCGCCGACGAACACCAGCTTGTAGTCATGTCCGTACTTGCGCAGCACCTCGACCGTGGGGATGCGGTCGTGCCGGCGTCGGTTGTCCTTCCACACGCTCTCGTAGACGCAGTTGTGGAAATAGAAGTGCTCGAGGTTCTTGAACTCGCTGCGCGCCGCGGAGAAGAGCTCCTCCACGCCCTTGATGTGGTCGTCCATCGAGCCGCCGACATCGAGGAACAGCAGCACCTTCACCGCGTTGTGCAACTGCGCGACCATGCGAATGTCGAGCCAGCCCGCGTTGCGCGCCGTGGAGCGGATGGTGCCGTCCAGGTCGAGGATCTCGGGGGCGCCGTCGCGCGCGAAGCGCCGCAGGCGCCGCAGCGCCATCTTGATGTTGCGGATACCGAGCTCCCGATCGGTGTCGTAGTCGCGGAACTCGCGTTTGTCCCACACCTTCACGGCGCTGCGGTTGCGCGAGCCTTCCTGGCCGATGCGGATGCCCTCGGGGTTGAAGCCGTACGCGCCGAAGGGCGACGTGCCCGCGGTGCCGATCCACTTGGAGCCGCCCTGGTGGCGCGACTTCTGCTCCTCCAGGCGCTGCTTGAGCGTCTCCATCAGCTTTTCCCAGCCGCCGAGGGACTCGATCTTCTTCTTCTCTTCCTCGGTGAGCCAGCGCTCGGCGAGCTTCTGCAGCCATTCGGCGGGGATGTCCCGCACCAGGTCGTCGGGGATCGCCTGCACGCCCTTGAAGTACGAGGCGAACGCGAGGTCGAAACGGTCGAAGTACGCCTCGTCCTTCACCAGCGTGATGCGCGAGAGCGTGTAGAAATCATCGATGCTGCCGTGGACCACGCCGCGCTCGAGCGCTTCCAGCAGCGTGAGGAACTCCTTCACGCTGGCGGGCACGCCCGCCTTCCTCACCGTGAAGAAGAAGTCGAACAGCAACGCTACTTCGGCTCGAGCAGCGCCTTCAGCCGCCCGAGGGCGTCGCCCCAGTAGTGCTTCTGGCGCGTTGCGGCGGTCGCGTTGGGGAGCTTGCTGTGCTCCACCGCGACCATGCTCTTCTCGCCGCCCTTGGCATAGAAGCCCACGTCGACGCTGGACTCGCCCACCTTCCACGTGATGCGCATCGACTTGCCGTCGGTCGCGCGGCGGATCTCGATCGGCGCGTCCGGCAGCCAGCGGGAGCGTTGCCGCGGCTCGCTCCAGGCGGTGTAGAGCTTGTCGAGCGGGATGCGCACGGTCTTCGAAGCGGTGGCGGAAAAGCCGTTTGTCTTCTGGCGCGCCTCGCGCAGGCCGCGCGCCTGCTCGTAGCCGACCGTCACCATCTGCGACCACCATCCGGGCACCGCGAACTTGCGCGCCAGCAGCGCCGCGATGTCCTTGTGGTTCATGTCCTTCGCCCCGGCGCGATCGAGGACCTTGAGCCACTCGTCCCATGCGCGCCCCGTGGCCTTGAGGACCGCCTCGCTGCCCACGCCGGCGAAGCGCACCGCCGTGCTGCCGAGCGTGGCCGGCCGCGCCTTGGTAGAGCGCGTGGCGATCTTCTTGCGTACCGCGGGGCGCTTCTTCGCCGCCGTCTTGCGCACCGTCGGGCGGCGCGACTTGCTCTTCGTGGCCATCGTTACCTTCCGCGGCGTTGCATGAACAGGATCTGCTCGAAGAGGTGCACGTCCTGCTCGTTCTTCAACAGCGCGCCGTAGAGCGGCGGGATCGC
>DATLEL010000076.1:0-5621 GCA_035525255.1 Usitatibacter sp. | reverse complement strand
CCGCGTCGAGGTGAACGAGTACCAGGGCGCCGCGACGCTGCAGCTCACCATCGAGACCGTGGTGTCGGACACGAGCCGTGTCTGACACCAGTTTTTGACCCGTTATAATTCGCTTATGGAATCCGAACAGCTGAACCTCATCCAGAACCACCTCCAGGACCTCGCCGCGCGCTCGGCGGAGATCCGGAGGTATCTTTGACTACGACGCCAAGAAATCGCGCCTGCTGGAAGTAAGCAAGGCCCTCGAGGACCCCGGCGTCTGGAACGACTCGAAGAAGGCCCAGGACCTAGGCAAGGAACGCGCGAGCCTCGAAGGCCTGGTCACCAACGTGGACAAGATCGACGCCGGCCTGCGGGACTCGACGGAGCTCTTCTCCATGGCGCGCGGCGAGAACGACGAGGGCATGCTGCGCTCGGTCGCCGACGACGTGCACGGCATCGAGAAGATCCTCGCCGACCTCGAGTTCCGGCGCATGTTCAACGACCCGATGGACCCGAACAATTGCTTCGTGGACATCAATGCGGGCCAGGGGGGCACCGAAGCGCAGGACTGGGTGTCGATGCTGCTTCGCATGTACCTCAAGTACTGCGACCGCAAGGGCTTCCAGGCGGAGCTGCTCGAGGAGAGCCACGGCGAGGTGGCGGGGTTGAAGAGCGCTTCGTTCAAGGTGATCGCCCCCTACGCCTACGGCACCCTGCGCACCGAGAACGGCATCCACCGGCTGGTGAGGAAGTCGCCGTTCGACTCCAACGCGCGCCGCCACACTTCCTTCGCGAGCGTGTTCGTCTATCCCGAGGTGGACGAGACCATCGAGATCGAGATCAACCCCGCGGACCTGCGCATCGATACCTATCGTGCCTCCGGCGCCGGCGGCCAGCACGTCAACAAGACAGACTCCGCGGTGCGCATCACGCACTTGCCGACCAACATCGTGGTCTCGTCGCAGAACGACCGCTCGCAGCACCGCAACCGCGCCGAGGCCTTCGCCATGCTCAAGGCCAAGCTCTACGAGCTGGAGCTGAGGAAGCAGACCGACGCCAAGCAGGAGAAGGAGGACGCCAAGACCGACATCGGCTGGGGCCACCAGATCCGCTCCTACGTCCTCGACCAGTCGCGCATCAAGGACCTTCGCACCAACCATGAAGTCGGCAACACCCAGGCCGTGCTCGATGGCGACCTCGATGACTTCATTACCGCCAGCCTCAAACAGGGAGTCTAGAAGAATGCCGTTCGTGTCCCGCGCCGTTGCCGCCGCCCTCGTTGCCTTCGCCACGGTCGCCTCCGCGCAGCCGGTGGAGAACGTGATGTCCCGCGTGAAAGCCCACAAGCAGCCGTTCCTGGACACGCTGAAGGAGCTGGTCGGGATCGAATCGGGCAGCGACGATCGCGAAGGGCTGGACCGGATTTCGGAAGTG
The DNA here is from genome assembly GCA_035525255.1 of Usitatibacter sp. Lineage (GTDB taxonomy): Bacteria > Pseudomonadota > Gammaproteobacteria > Burkholderiales > Usitatibacteraceae > Usitatibacter. The sequence goes on along the minus strand of DATLEL010000076.1, from coordinate 4,205 downwards.
GTCGCGCGGGAGCTGCGTGCGCTCGGCGGCGAGGTTCGCTTGATCGAGCCCGGCAGCGACACGTATCGCATGCACGACACGCCCGCGAAGGTCGGCCGCATGGTGCACGCCACGTTCAAGGGGACCGGCACGAAGAAGATCATGATGATCGCGCACATGGACACGGTTTATAAGCGCGGCATGCTCGCGCGGCAGCCGTTCCGCGTGGATGGCGACAAGGCGTATGGCCTGGCGATCGCCGACGACAAGCAGGGTATCGCGATGATCATCCACGCGATCGGCGTGCTGAAAGACATCGGCTTCCGCGAATACGGCATGCTCACCGTCCTCATCAATGGTGACGAGGAAATCAGCACCCCGGGCGCACGCAACGAGATGACGCGGCTCGGCGCCGATCACGACGTCACCATGTCGTTCGAGGCCTCGCGGTCGTACTCCGACAAGCTATCCCTCGCAACCTCGGGCGTGGGGAGCGTGCTCATCCACGTGAAGGGCAAGGCTTCGCATTCGGGGTCGGGGCCGGAGCGCGGCGTCAACGCGCTGGTGGAGCTCGCAAACCAGGTCCTGCTGATGAAGGACCTGGGCCCGCGCGGCGACGGCATGCAGCTCAACTGGACCGGCGCCAAGGCCGGGAGCGGCTCGCACAACATCATCCCCGAGGACGCCGAGGCCCACGCGGATGTGCGCGTGGACGGGCTGGACGGGTTCGACCGCATGGAGAAGGCGGTGAAGGAACGCATGGCCAAGCAGATCGTGCCGAACGCGAAGGTCGAGCTGGTGTTCGAGCGGCGGCGCCCGCCGCTGGTGCTCAACGACGCGTCGCGGACGGTGGCCGAGCACGCGAAGAAGGTCTATGCCGAGATCGGCAAGACCTTGGTCATCGACCTCCAGTCCGAGGGCGGCGGCACCGACGCCGCATTCGCCGGCCTGCAGACGAAGAATGCCGTGATCGAACGCTTCGGCGCGCAAGGGTTTGGCACGCATACCGCCGACAACGAGTACATCCTCATGGACAGCATCGAGCCGCGGATGTATCTCGCGGCGCGGATGGTGATGGATATAGCGCAGGGGAAGGTTCGGTAGCGTGTTCTTGTCCACTTCCCCGCGCTCCGCGCGTTACCTTGCTTGTGTCAGTAAGCGGGGAGGTGCGGGCAGTGGAGTTGGACCACAGAGGACACAAAGGAACCACAGAGGAAATACATGTCCGGTTGTCCGCATCCATCATCGGGGCGGCGATGAGAGTGCACTCGGCACTCGGGCCCGGGCTTCTGGAGGCGGCGTACGAGGCGTGCCTCTGCCACGAGTTGCACAAGGGCGGCATTTCGTACGAGAGGCAATTGCCGGTGCCATTCTACGACGGCGTCCAGGTGGAATGCGGATTCCGCCTGGACTTGATCGTCGAGAAGAAGGTCGTCGTCGAGGTGAAGTCGGTGGAGCGACTTTCATCCATTCACGACTCCCAGCTCCTCACTTACCTTCGCCTGACCCGTTGTCGGCTGGGTTTGTCATTGAACTTCAACGTGTCTCATTTACGGCACGGCATTCGTCGCCTTGTGCTGTGACATTCGATTGTCTTTCCTCTGTGGTTCCTCTGTGTCCTCTGTGGTCCAATTCGGCGTGCCAAGCTCCCCGCTCAAGGAAACAAGCAAATGTCTGACAAAAGCAAGCCGGCTCCAGTCGCGGAAGCGCCGCAGGACGAAAACCAGATCATCGCGGAGCGCCGCGCCAAGCTCGGCCGCCTGCGCGAGCAGGGCAACGCCTTCCCCAACGACTTCCGCCGCGGCGATCTTGCGGCCGACCTGCATCGCGAATTCGACGACAAGACCAAGGAGCAGCTGGAGAAGGAGAAGCCCGCCGCCGTCATCGCCGGCCGCATGCTGCTGAAGCGCGTCATGGGCAAGGCGTCGTTCGCGACGCTCCAGGACATGAGCGGCCAGATCCAGATCTACATCAACAACGACGTGAGCGGCGCGGAAGCGCACGAGACTTTCAAGCATTGGGACCTGGGCGACATCCTCGGCGTCGAGGGCACGGTATTCAAGACCATGAAGGGCGAGCTCTCGGTGCACGCATCGAAGCTGCGCCTGCTGTCGAAGTCGCTGCGCCCGCTGCCGGAGAAATTCCACGGGCTCACCGACATGGAGCAGCGCTACCGCCAGCGCTACGTGGACCTCATCGTGAATCCGGAGTCGCGCGAGGTGTTCATCAAGCGCTCGAAGCTGGTGCAGGCGATCCGCGAGTTCTTCGTCGCGCGCGGATACCTCGAGGTCGAGACGCCGATGATGCATTCCATTCCCGGCGGCGCCGCGGCGAAGCCCTTCAAGACCTATCACAACGCGCTCGACATGGAGCTTTTCCTGCGCATCGCGCCGGAGCTCTACCTCAAGCGCCTCACCGTGGGCGGCCTGGAGAAAGTGTTCGAGATCAACCGCAACTTCAGGAACGAGGGCATCTCCACGCGCCACAATCCCGAGTTCACCATGCTCGAGTTCTACGAGGCCTACCAGGACTATCACTACCTCATGGACCTCACGGAGTCGCTGCTGCGCGAATGCGCGCAGAAGGTCTGCGGCAGCACCTCGCTCACCTACCAGGGGCAATCGATCGACCTGGGACGCAAGTTCGACCGGCTGACCATGGCCGAGGCGATCGCCAAGTACAACGGCGAGCACAAGCTGCACGAGCTGGCGAAGCCGGATTACCTGCGCACGGCGCTGAAGAAATTCCCCGACGTGAAGGTGTACCCGAGCGACGGATTGGGCATGCTGCAGCTCAAGCTCTTCGAGGCCACCACCGAGGCCCAGCTGGTGCAGCCGACCTTCATCGTGGCGCACCCGACCGACGTGTCACCGCTCGCCCGCGCCAACGACGTGAACCCCACCGTGACCGACCGCTTCGAGCTCTTCATCACCGGGCGAGAGATGGCCAACGGCTTCTCGGAGCTGAACGATCCCGAGGACCAGGCCGCGCGCTTCCAGGAGCAGGCCAAGGCCAAGGACGCCGGCGACGAGGAAGCGATGTTCTACGACGCCGACTACATCCGCGCGCTGGAGTACGGCCTGCCGCCGGCAGCCGGCGAAGGAATCGGCATCGACCGGCTCGCCATGCTCTTCACCGACAGCCCGTCGATCCGCGACGTGATCCTTTTCCCGCAACTCAAGTCGGACAACTACTAGGAGATCCCTGATGAAACTCGCCACCCTCACTACTGCAATATTGTTCGCCACCGCATCGCTCGCCCACGCCGCCTGCAAGGACTGCGGCACCGTGACCGACGTGAAGACCATCAACCAGAAGGGGGAAGGCAGCGGCGTCGGCCTGGTAGCCGGCGGCGTGATCGGCGGCGTGCTCGGCCATCAAGTGGGCAGCGGCCGCGGAAACACGGCGGCGACCGTCGTCGGCGCGGGCGCCGGCGCCTATGCCGGCAATGAAATCGAGAAGAGCAAGAAGTCCACCACGAGCCACCAGGTGGTGGTGAAGCTCGAGGATGGCAGGACGCGCACCTTCACGTTCAAGGCCGACACCAGCTACAAGGTCGGCGACAAGGTGAAAGTGGTCGACGGCAAGCTCACGCGGCAATAAGCGTCGCCTGCAGGTCGTGCTCGGAGGCTGAGGTCACCGCCACGGTGAGGAAGTCTCCGGGCCGCGCGCCCCTGGCGCGCTTCACCTCGACCAGCCCATCGATTTCCGGCGCATCGGCGCGCGAGCGCGCGATGGCGGTGGTGCCCTGCATCTCGTCCACCAGCACTTCGAGCGTGCGGCCGACCTTGGCCTGCAGCTTGGCGCGCGAGATCCCGGCTTGCGCTTCCATGAAACGCCGGCGGCGCTCTTCCTTCACTTCCGCGGGCACCGGGTCGGGAAGCTCGTTGGCGCGCGCGCCTTCCACGGGCGAATAGGCGAAGCAGCCGACGCGGTCGAGCTGCGCCTCGCGCAGGAACTGCAGCATCTCCTCGAATTCGGCCTCGGTCTCGCCGGGGAATCCCGCGATGAAGGTCGAGCGCACGGTGATGTCGGGACATGCCGCGCGCCAGCCGCGGATGCGTTCGAGGTTCTTCTCCGAGGACGCCGGGCGCTTCATCAGCTTGAGGATCCTCGGGCTCGCGTGCTGGAACGGCACGTCGAGGTAGGGAAGGATCTTTCCCGCGGCCATCAGCGGGATCACCTCGTCCACGTGCGGATACGGATAGACGTAGTGCAGCCGCACC
>DATLEL010000487.1:0-6184 GCA_035525255.1 Usitatibacter sp. | reverse complement strand
GCCGCGTGCGATCGTCGATCGCCTGAACGCCGCCATCACCAGCGCGGCAAACGCGCCCGAGATGCGCCAGGCGTGGCTCAAGCAAGGCGCGGTCTCGATGTCGATGTCTCCCGACGAGTTCGCGCGCTTCATGCGCGAGGACATCGAGAAGTGGGCGCGCATCGTGAAGATCTCCGGCGCCAAGCCGGACCAATGAACGCGCACCCGCGGCGATGAAGCTGCGCTTCGTGAGCGCGGGTGCCGCGCAGGGATTGGTGCGCACCATCGCCCGCGTCGCCGGCATCGAGGTGGAAGGCCAATTCGGCGCCGTGGGCGCGATGCTCGAGCGATTGGTCGCGGGCGAGCCCTGCGACGTCGTGATCCTCACGCGCGCGCAAGTGGACATGCTCCTGTCGCAGCACAAGCTCGCGGGCGAGGGAATCGCGGACCTCGGCCGCGTGCCGACCTCGATCGCGGTCCGCAGCGGGGACACACCGCCACGGGTGGATGACGCGGACAGCCTGCGTGCGGCGCTGCTCGCGGCCGACGCGATCTACTTTCCCAACGCGGTGAAGTCCACCGCCGGCATCCATTTCGCGAAAGTCGTCGAAAAGCTCGGCATCACGCCGCAGGTCGCGCCGCGCTTCCGCACCTTTCCCAACGGCTCCACCGCCATGGCGGCCATGGCGCAGGCGACGGGCAATCCGATCGGCTGCACGCAATCCACGGAGATTCTCGCGACGCCCGGCGTGACATTGGTGGCGCCTCTGCCCCTGGGGTTCGATCTCGCAACCACCTATACCGCCGCGGTGAATGCGAGCGCCGCCGATCCCCGCGCCGCGGCCGATTTCGTCGCGCGCCTCGCGGCCGCGGCCGCCCAGCGGCGCCACGCCGGCTTCAATTAATTGGGGTCAGACCCCAATTTCAGGCGGCGGAGCCGGCGGCGTGCGCCGAAGCCCAGGCCCACTGGAAGTTGAAGCCGCCGAGGTGGCCGGTGACGTCGACCGCCTCGCCGATGAAGAACAACCCGCGCACCGCTTGCGACTCCATCGTCTTGGAGGAGAGACCCCGCGTATCGACGCCGCCGAGGGTGACTTCGGCCTTGCTGTAGCCGAGCGTGCCCGAAGGCTGCACGCGCCAGTCCGCGAGATCGCGCGCCGCGTCGCGGAGCGCAGCATCGGAGATCTGGGCCATGGGCGCATCGAGGCCGCGCGCTTCGCACCACAGCTGCGCGAATCGCTTCGGCATGCGCTCGGCCAGCAGCGTCGAGAGGTGCGACCTTGAACGCCGCTGTTCCTGCAGCCACGCGCCGGCATCGGTGCCCGGCAGCAAATCGATGTGGATCGGATCGCGCGCCTCCTCGAATTGCCAGTACGACGACGCCTGCAGGATCGCCGGACCCGAAAGACCACGGTGGGTGAAGAGGAGGCTTTCGCGAAAGCGTCCCTTGCCGCACGAAATCTCCGCGTCGAGGGACACACCGGCGAGCTCGCCGTAGCGCGTGAGCAGGTCCGCGTCGAAGCTGAGCGGCACCAGCGCGGGCTTCGGCGGCACCACCGCGAGGCCGAACTGCTCCGCGAGACGGTAAGCGAAGGGCGTGGCACCGATCTTCGGGACCGTCAGGCCGCCGGTCGCAACGACCAGCGAGGCGCATCGCGCGACGCCGTGTCCCGTGTCCACGATGAACTGACCGCCGTCGTGCCGCACTCCGCGCACTTCACAAGGCTGCCGCCATTCGACCTGCCCCGCCGCGCACTCGGCCCGCAGCATCCCGATGATCCGCTTCGCACTGTCGTCGCAGAAAAGCTGCCCCAGGGTCTTCTCGTGCCAGCCGATGCGGTGGCGCTCCACCAACGCCACGAAGTCGCGCGGCGTAAAGCGCGCCAGCGCGGAGCGGCAATAATCCGGATTGCGGGAGAGGAAATCGCGGTGCGTCGCGTGGATGTTGGTGAAGTTGCAGCGGCCGCCGCCGGAGATGCGGATCTTCTCGCCCACCTCCTTGTAATGGTCGACCAGCAGGACGCGCCGGCCGCGCTGCCCGGCGGTGGCGGCGCAGAACATGCCCGCCGCGCCCGCGCCCAGCACCACCACGTCGAACGCGGCTTCGCTCATTTCTTCGCGCGCGCCTGGCGGCGCTTGCGCTCCGTCATGCACTTCGCCGCGGTGCGCGCGCGGATGATCTCCGCCAGGCGCGCCGCGTCACGGCCGGGAAACTCGGGGTCCGAGAAAGAGAGGAAGAGCTGCGCCCTGCGCTTTGCGCCGGCGGCCAACGGCAACGCCACGAGCAGTCCCGCCTGGAGTTCCGGGCGGATCGTCTCCTCCGGCAGCCACGCGAAGCCCAGCCCCATCGCCACGGCGCGGATCGAGGTCGCCTTGTTGGTCACGGTCCAGCGCAGCTCCACGCCGCCGACTTCGATCTCGCGGTGCGCGCCCGAGTCGCGGATGAGGACGCGGCGATGGCGCTTCAAATCGCGCTCGGTCACCTTGCGGCCCAGGTGGTGCAGCGGATGTCCCGGATGCGCCACGGCGATGAAGCTCACCTCGGCGATCGCCGTGCCGCCCAGGCCGGCCTGCTCCGAGCCGATGGCGAAATCGACGCGGCCCTCCGCAAGCATCTCGCTGGTGCCCGACAGCACCGTCTCGTAGACTTCGATGCGCGTCTCCGGCCGCTCGCGCGCGAATTCCTCCAGGCACTCGAGCAACAGCCAGGTGGGAAAGATGATCTCGACCGCGATGCGGATCTCGGGCTGCCACTCCTGCGCCATGGCCGCGGCGCCGCGCTCCAGCATCGCCGCCTCCTCGAGCAGCGTGCGCGCGCGCCGGTACAGCACCTGTCCCGCCTCGGTGAGCACCGCCTTGCGCCCGCGGATCTCGAACACCTTCACGCCGAGCAGGCTCTCGATCTTCTGCACCGCGTAGGTGAGGGTCGACTGGCTCTTGTGCAGCGACTCCGCCGCCTGGGCGTAGCCGCCCGCCTCCACCACGGCTTGCAGCGCGCGCCATTGCTCGAGGGTTATGCGGGGCGCGGAGGGCATCTGCGGACCGTTCGGGAAATTCGATGGGTTGAGGCTAAATAATGCGCTTTTTAATCGAACGCCAAAAGCGCCAAATGGATGTATCGAACCTGAACAAGGAGTCATCCATGAAAACCCTGCTGCAGATCCAGTCGAGCATGTTCACCTCCGGCGGCCAGTCGAGCCTGCTCGCCGCCCGATTCGTGGAGGGATGGCGCGCGGAAAACGCCGACGCCGCCGTGATCGTGCGCGACGTCGGGCGCGAGCCCGTCCCGCACCTCACCGCCGAGCGCTTCCAGGCATTCCTCGCCCAGCCCGCGGAGCGCTCTGCCGAGCAACAGGCGGTAGCGGGATTCTCCGATACGCTGGTGGACGAGCTGAAGCGCGCCGACGTGATCGTCATCGGCTTGCCGATGTACAACTTCGGCGTGCCCTCCACCCTCAAGGCGTACTTCGACCACGTGGCCCGCGCGGGAGTCACGTTCCGCTACACCGAGAAGGGCCCGCAGGGCCTCCTCACCGGGAAGAAGGCTTACGTGTTCGCGACCCGCGGTGGCGTCTACGCCGGCACGCCGCTGGATACGCAAACCTCCTACGTGCGCGATTTCCTGCGCTTCCTGGGCATCGTAGACGTCGAGTTCATCTACGCCGAGGGCCTCGCGATGGGCGACGCGCCCAAGGCCGAATCGCTGGCGCGCGCGCAGGCGGCGATTCGCGCGATCTCGCAACGGCGCGAACTGGCGAGTCCGCTCGCCGCGTAACGCGACGCCCGTTTCCGAGGGGGGCGCTGGTAAGATTCCAGCGTCCCCCTCGCTGCATTTCCGCATGGCGTCGCGCCTCTTCCTCCTGGCCGCCGGGCTTTTCGCCGCATGCGCGGCGGCGGCGCAGCAGCCCCCGACCGTGCCCGAGGCTGCCACGCCCGCGGCACCCCTTTCGACCACCGCCGAGCGCGTCTACGACTCTTCGCGGCCGCGCATCCTGCAGGTGCGCACGCTGCTGCAGGCCGCCGGCCGGCAGAGCAGCATCGGTTCCGGATTCCTGGTGAGCGCCGATGGACTCGCCGTCACCAACTACCACGTAGTGTCGCGGTACGCGCTGGACCCACGCACCTACCGGCTCGAATATCTTGCACCCGATGGCGGCAAGGGAGCCCTCAAGCTCCTCGCCATCGACGTGGCCAACGACCTCGCGGTGGTGCAGGTGGAGCGCGCAGGGCTGCCGTTCTTCGAGTTCGACGCGCGCGCGCTCGCCGGGCGCCTGCCGAAGGGCGAGCGCATCTACGCCATGGGCAATCCCCTCGACCTCGGCTTCACCATCGTCGAAGGGACCTACAACGGGCTGGTGGACAAGAGCTACGGCGAGCGCATCCATTTCTCCGGCGCCATCAACCCGGGCATGAGCGGGGGCCCCGTGACCGGCGGCGATGGGCGCATCGTCGGCGTGAACGTGGCGAAGCGCCTCGACGGCGAGCAGGTGGGATTCCTGGTGCCGGCACGCCACGCGGCGGCGCTGGTCGCCCGCGCGCGTTCGGGGCCGCCGCTGGTGGTGGACAAGGCGCGGGAGGAAGTCGGACGGCAGCTGGACGCGTGGCAGGCCGCATTCCACGAGGCGCTGCGCGCGGCGGGCTTTCGCAACAGCGCCTATGGGCCGTATCGCGGCCTGGAGAGCGCGGCGCCGTGGATGACCTGCTGGGCGGAGACCAACGCCGACCAGGTGCCCAAGCCGCGCACCGCCATCAACACCACGCGCTGCTCGAGCGCGACCGGGATCTTCATCTCCGATCGAATCCTTACCGGGCGTGTCGACTTCTCCTATTCGTATCACCGCGCGGTGAGCCTCAACGCGTTCCAGTTCGCCAAGGACCTCGCGCAGCGCTCCGGCGGCAGCGGCATCGATCCGCGCGGCGGGCGGCGCCTCACCGGCCAGGAGTGCCGCGACGATTTCGTCGCCGCCACCGGCGCGCGTCCGGTACTGCGCGCCACCTGGTGCATGCGCGCCTATCGCGAGTTCGAGGGCATCTACAACGTGACGCTGATCGCGCTCACCCAGGACCGCAACCGCGAAGCGCTGCTCGCCCAGCTCACGATGACCGGCGTGTCCCACGCGAATGCCGTGGCGCTCGGGCAGCGCTTCCTCGAGGCGATCGAATGGCGGCAGTGATGTGGATCGAGGTGCTGTCGCTGCAGGGCGCGGTGGCGGCACGCGAGCGCATCGAGGCGACGGAGGCGCGCATCGGCCGCGCCTTCGACAACGACGTGGTCGTGGACGATCCGCACGTGGCGCCGCACCACCTGCGCATCTTCCGCGGCGAGGATGGCGAGCTGGTGGCGGAGGACCTGGGGTCGTTGAACGGGCTCTACGCCGAGCACGGCGCGCTGCGCACGGAGCGCCTCTCGCTCGCCTCCGCCCCGGGACTGCGTATCGGCCGAACCATCCTCCGCGTTCACGACGCCGTGCACCCCGTGGCGCCGGAGAAGCTCCTCACGCCGCCCCGCGCCCACGTGAAGTGGGCGGCCATCATCGGCCTCGGGCTTTTCTCGCTGATCCTGCTGCTGAACTGGCTCAACCTCACGACGGAGCCCAGCGCGAACCGCATCGTGCTGCCGCTGCTCGCACTCGCGACCGCGCTCGCCGCGTGGGCCGGCATCTGGGCGTTGCTCTCGCGCATCTTCCACGGGCAGGCGCAGTTCGCAGTGCAGCTGCGCATCGCGCTCACGGCCAGCATCGCGCTGGTGCTGTGGGACCAGATGGCCGAGACGCTCTCGTACGCACTCGCCTGGCGCGAGATCGTCGAGTACCAGGGACTCGGCGCGTGGGCGCTGCTCGCGACGACTTGCTATGCGCACCTGCGATCCATCGGGCCGCGCCATATGCGTGCGGCGATGGGGCTGCTGGCGGTGCTCATCGTGACCGGGGCCGCGCTGCAGTATTTCGGCAAGTCGGAAGCGCGCACGCAGGTGGGACAACGCGCGGTGCTGGGCGACCTGCGGCCACCGGCGATGCGCCTGTTGCCCGCGAGCAGCAGCGCGGACTTCTTCAGCAAAGTCGGGTCGGCGAGGCAGCGTGTCGATGAAGCGCGGCTCCGGGAACCGCCACCGGGGGGCCTGCTGTCGGACGGAGAGTCGCCCGAGTGAGATCCTGAAATGCCGATCAAGCAGCAATTCGAAACCGGTGGAGTCCCGGTGAAAGTG
>DATLEL010000063.1:0-9325 GCA_035525255.1 Usitatibacter sp. | reverse complement strand
TAAGGGATGCGGCGCTCGGGGAGGATCTCGATGCCCTCGTCGTCCTTCACCGCGGCCACCACGATGTGGCGTGTCTCGCGGTCAAGCCCCGCCAGGGCGCCGAGCGCGAAGGTGAAGCGATGCCAGCGCGCCTGCGCGAGGTAGTCGAGCTGGTGGTCGTGCATGTCCATGCTGCCCGCGGCCACCTCGTGCAGCAGCGGCTTCCACAGGTGCGTGCGGCTTCGGTCGACCAGCGTGACATGCGCACGCCCGCGGCGGCCGAACCGGTCGCCGAGCCGCGTGGCGAGCTCGAGTCCTCCCGCGCCGCCCCCCACGACCACGACGCGGTGCAGCGGCGTCACTCCTTCGCCACCGGCTTGCCGCCGAGGAAGATCTCCGACCAGAGCGCGCTCCACTTGTCCCATTCGTCGAGCATGATCGCGGGGTCGATGAGGCGGTACGGAAACTTGTTGAGCGGGCTGTCGACCGCGGTGCTCGAGGGCACGCGGTTGCGCGACTTGATGATCTCCTGGCCCTCCTTCGACAGGATGAAGTCGGCGAACAGGAGCGCGGCCGTCGGATGCGGCGCGCGAGCGGCGACACCCACCGAGCTCGGTTGGCCGAACGCGGGCTGCAGCGGACGCCAGTCGATGGGAGCTCCCTTGTCCTTCAGGCGCGCGACACCCTGCACGTGCGCGTCCACGGCCATGTCGATCTCGCCCGCGGCGACCAGCTCCGACATGAGGGTATGGCCGCTGCGCACCCCGGGCTTCATGGCGCCCAGCTTGCGGAAGAATGCGATGCCCTCGGCTTCCCCCATGGACTTGGCCACGGCGGCCAGCCACTGCACGTCCGCGGCCTCGACCGCGAAGCGTCCCGCCCAGCGCGGCTGCAGCAGGTCCTGGTAGCTCTTCGGAGCCTCCGCCGGGGGCACTCGCGTCGTGTTGTATGCGAGCACGTAGAGCGTGAGGCGTGTCGGGATATAGGAGCCGTGGGCGGGAATGATCGACGCCGGTATGTCGCGTGCGGAGGGCGTCTGCAGCCGGGCGAGCTGCTTTTCCCGATGGAGGATCTCCATCTGCGCGCCGTCGGTCTCCACCACGTCGACGTCGAAGCGCCCACCGCGGGCCTCCGTCACCACGCGCTGCACGATCTTCTCGCCGCTCGCGCGCCACAGCTGGACCTTGATGCCGTATTTCTTCTCGAACGCCTCGGTGAGCGGGCGCGAGTCCACCAGCTGCATCGAGGTGTAGAGGGAGACCGCGCCTTCCTTGCGCGCGCGCTCGAGAAAGCTGGCGTCGCGCTCCTGCGCGAATGCGGCGGTGGCGAACGCGAGCAGCACCGCCGCGAGACGGAGCACGCTCAGCCCCTTTGCTTGAGGAGCTGCAGCATGGCGGAGAAGAGCTTGCCGTTGGTGGCGAGCACGCGGCCGCTGTCCATGTACTTGTCCTCGCCCTCCAGGTCGCCCATCAGCCCGCCGGCCTCGCGCACCAGCAGCGCGCCGGCGGCCATGTCCCAGGGCGAGAGGCCGATTTCCCAGAAGGCATCCATGCGGCCCGCGGCCACCCACGCGAGGTCGAGCGCGGCGGCGCCGGGACGGCGCACACCCGAAGTCGCCTTCATCACGTTCTTCAGCATGCGCAGGTAATCATCGACGTTGTCCATGACCTTGAAGGGGAAGCCCGTGCCCACGAGCGCGCCGTCCAGCTTGTCCAGCTTGGAGACGCGAATACGTCGGTCGTTGAGGTACGCGCCCACGCCCTTGGTGGCGGTGAAGAGCTCGTTGCGGTTCGGGTCGTACACCACGCCCTGGGTGAGCTGGCCCTTGTGCATGAGGCCGATGGACACGCAGTACTGCGGCACGCCGTGGAGGAAGTTGGTGGTGCCATCGAGCGGATCGATGATCCACAGGTACTCGGCGTCGCGGTCCTTGTAGCCGCTTTCCTCCCCGAGGAAGCCGTGGTCGGGGTAAGCCTCCTTCAGCACCGAGATGACCGCGTCCTCGGCGGCGTGGTCCACCTCGGAGACGAAATCGTTCTGCTGCTTGCTGCGGATCGTGAGCTTGTCGACGTCGAAGGAGGCGCGGGTGATGATGGCGCCCGCCTTGCGCGCGGCTTTCACCGCCGTGTTGAGCATGGGATGCATGAGAGAATTTTACTATGGAGCGTCGATCGAGCCTTTCCGAAGCGTGCGTAGTGCTGTCGCGCCCGAGCCATCCGGGCAACATCGGCTCGGCGGCGCGCGCGATGAAGACCATGGGTTTCGGCGACTTGCGCCTGGTGGCGCCGAAGGATTTTCCCAGCGCGGAAGCCGATGCGCTCGCCTCGGGCGCGCTGGACGTGCTCGCGGGCGCGCGCGTATTCGCGACGCTCGAGGAGGCGCTGGCCGACGCGGTGCTCGCGGTGGGATTCAGCTCGCGGCCGCGCGACCTCTCCCATCCGCTGCGGGCGTTGCGCGAAATGGCCGGCGATATCGTCACGCAGTCTGCCTTGGGCCGTGTGGCGCTGGTGTTCGGCAACGAGACCTTCGGACTCACCAACGATGAGCTCGTGCGCTGCCAGTGGCTTGCGACCATCCCCGCCAATCCGCGCTACGGCTCGCTCAACCTCGCCGCCGCGGTGCAGGTCGCGTGCTACGAGCTCGCAAGTACCGCGGCGGCGTTCTCTCCCGCGGCGGATCCCGCGCGCACGCCGGCAACGCTCGACGAGGTCGAGGCGTTCTACGCGCACCTGGAGCGGCTGATGGTGGCGAGCGGCTTCCTCGATCCCGCGCAGCCGAAGCGCCTGATGGAGAGGATTCGCCGCCTCTACGCGCGCGCGGGGCTCGAGCGCGAGGAGGTGAAATTCCTGCGCGGCATGCTGGCCTCCTTCGAGAAGCCGCCGCGAGGCTAGTCGTTGGTGGTGCTATCCAGCGCGGGCGTGGGAAACGCCGCCAGCATCAGCAGCGACATCGCCGCCATGATGAAGCCGCCGGTGGCGAACGCGGCGCGCAGGCCCGCCGTCTCCACCAGGTGCCCGCCGAGCGCGACCCCGGCGCCGATCCCGCTCACGATGAACGTGGAAGACCACGTGAATGCCTCGGTGGCGTAGCGTGCCGGCGCGAGCCGCGAGACCAGCACCGATTGCGCCGTGATGGAAGGCGCGATGAGCGCGCCGGCGAAGAACGCGACGATGCCGAACACGACTGGCTCGAGCCACAACGCATGGAGGAATAGCGGGAGGGCCATGAGCCCCATCGCGGTGGTGAACTGGCGTTCCACCGATGCGCGGAAGTGCATGCCGCCGTAGAGCATGCCGCCCGCGGCGCTGCCGAGGGAATTCACCGCAAGGAGGATGCCGCCGACGGCGGGGATCGCCAGCGCGGTGCCGAACGCCGGATAGCCCACCTCGAGCAAGCCGAAGCAGATCGTGAGCCCGAAGGTGGCGGCGAAGATCAGCAGCAGCCGCGGCTCGGTGAGCGGGCCCAGCAAGTGGCGCGGCCCCTCGCCCGCCACGCGCTTGAAGAGTCGCAGCGTGCCGGACCCGAGGTAGATCGCGAGCGCGGCCACCACCGAGGCGATGGCGAGGCCGAACGCGGCGCGCGCGCTGTAAGCGGCAAGCACCGCGGCGATGATCGCCGGGCCGAGCGTGAAGTTGAGCTCGATGGTCACCGCGTCGAGCGCGAACGCGGTGCGGCGATCGTCCTCGTTCTCGAAGCGGTGGCGCCACATCGTGCGGGTCACCGTCGTGATCGGCGAGGCGAAGATTCCGGCGAGCGCCGCGCAGGCCGCCACCACGGCGAAGGGATAGCCTTCGGTCGCGGTATAGAGGATCGCGCCGAGCGCGAGGGGCTGCACCGCGCCGGTGACGAAGAGCAGAGGACGCGGACCGTGGCGGTCGATCAGGCGTCCCTGGATTGGCGCCGCGATGGCGAGCGAGATGAAGTTGATGCCCACGGCGGTGCCGGCCAACGCGAAGTTGCCGAGCGATTCGCGCAGGAACATGAGCATCGAGAAGCCCACCATGCCGATGGGCATGCGCGACAGCAGCGCCACCACCAGCAGCCGCGCGACGTCGGGTTGGCGAACGAACTCGACGTATTTGCGCGCGATTCGGTTCATGGCAATAGTTGATAATTTTACTCGGGAATGCGAGACTTCGCGCATGTTCAGGCGCATCCGCGAAGACATCCACTGCGTGTTCGACCGCGACCCCGCGGCGCGCTCGGTATTCGAGGTGCTGACGTGCTATCCGGGGTTCCACGCGCTGCAGTTGCATCGCGTGTCGCACGGCATGTGGCGCATCGGCCTGCGCTGGCTCGCGCGGCTTTCGTCGCACGTCACGCGTTTCCTCACCGGCATCGAGATCCATCCGGGTGCCACCATCGGCCGGCGTGTCTTCATCGACCACGGCATGGGAGTGGTGATCGGCGAGACGGCGGAGATCGGCGACGACTGCACGCTTTATCACGGTGTCACGCTCGGCGGCGTTTCCTGGAACAAGGGCAAGCGCCATCCCACGCTCGGCAAGGGCGTGGTCGTGGGCGCGGGCGCCAAGATCCTCGGACCGTTCCTGGTGGGAGACGGCGCGAAAGTGGGCTCGAACTCGGTGGTGGTGAAGCCGGTGCCCGCGGGCGCGACGGTAGTGGGAATTCCGGCTCGCATCGTCGAGCACAGCGCCGACAACGCGGAAGCGGCCCTCATGGCGTTCGACGCCTACGCAGTCAGTGCGGACCTCGACGACCCGCTCAACAAGGTGCTGCTCACCCTCGGCTCGCGCACCGACGACATGGACAGCCGCCTGGCGGAGATCCTCCGCCGGCTGGAAAACCTGGAGCATCCGGCGGATTCCGAGGGTGCGCGCCGCGCCGCCGGCGGTCGCCACTAACTGGCTGTTCCAGCACCCGTTTTCCCCGTCCGGGGGATACTTGACCAAATCACTCGGATTTCCTATACTTGAGCGAATCACTCGGGTTTGAAGCCCGGGTCGCCGCGCCAGAAAAGGATCCCCATGAGACTGACCACCAAGGGCCGCTTCGCCGTCACCGCCATGCTCGACCTGGCGCTGCACGGGACCGCGGGCCCGGTGACGCTCGCCGGCATCAGCGAGCGCCAGAAGATTTCGCTGTCGTACCTCGAGCAGCTGTTCGGCAAGCTGCGCCGCCGCGAGCTGGTGGAGAGCGTGCGCGGGCCGGGCGGCGGCTACCACCTCGCGCGCGAGGCTTCGCGCGTGACCGTGGCGGACATCATCCGCGCGGTGGAGGAGCCGATCGATTCCACCCAGTGCGGCGGGCGCGAGAATTGCCTCGACAGCCATCGCTGCATGACCCACGACCTGTGGGAGGAGCTGAATTCAACCGTCTACGGCTTCCTTGCCGGGGTGACCTTGTCGCAGCTGGTGGAGAAGCAGCGCACCAAGCCCGTGAACGTGGTGCGCTCGCCCGGAAAGTCCCGCGACACCCTGCCTGTTTCGGTGTGACCCCATGAATACCGCACGCAAGAACCCCATCTACCTCGACTATTCGGCCACCACGCCGGTCGATCCGCGCGTGGCGCAGAAGATGATCCCGTGGCTCACCGAGCATTTCGGCAACCCCGCGTCGCGCAGCCATCCGTTCGGCTGGGAGGCCGAGGAGGCGGTCGAGAACGCGCGCGCCGAGGTGGCGAAGCTGGTGAACTGCGACCCCAAGGAGATCGTGTGGACCTCGGGCGCCACCGAGAGCGACAACCTCGCGCTCAAGGGCGCCGCGCATTTCTACAAGACCAAGGGCAAGCACCTCATCACCGCCAAGACCGAGCACAAGGCAGTGCTGGACACGATGCGCGAGCTGGAGCGCGAAGGCTACGAGGTCACGTACCTGGATGTGGAGCCCGACGGCCTCATCGACCTGAAGAAGCTCGAGGCGGCGCTGCGTCCCGACACCATCGTGGTGTCGTTGATGCACGTGAACAACGAGATCGGCGTGATCCAGCCGATCGCGGCCATCGGCGAAATGCTGCGTGCGCGCGGCATCATCTTCCACGTGGACGCGGCGCAATCCACCGGCAAGGCCCCCATCGACCTCGCGGTGCTCAAGGTCGACCTGATGAGCTTCTCCGCCCACAAGACCTACGGGCCGAAGGGCATCGGCGCGCTGTACGTGCGCAGGAAGCCGCGCGTGCGCCTCGAAGCGCAGATGCATGGCGGCGGGCACGAGAAGGGCTTCCGCTCCGGCACGCTCGCCACGCACCAGATCGTCGGCATGGGAGAAGCCTTCCGCATCGCGCGCGAGGAGATGGCCACCGAGAACGAGCGCATCCGCATGCTTCGCGACCGGCTGCTCGCAGGCTTGCGCGACATGGAGGAGATCTACGTGAACGGCGACCTCGAGCAGCGCGTGCCGCATAACCTGAACGTGAGCTTCAACTTCGTCGAGGGCGAGTCGCTCATCATGGGCATGAAGGAGCTGGCGGTGTCGTCGGGCTCGGCGTGCACCTCAGCGAGCCTCGAGCCGTCGTATGTGCTCCGGGCGCTGGGCCGCAACGACGAGCTCGCGCACAGCTCGATCCGCTTCACCCTGGGACGCTTCACCACCCGGGAAGACATCGACTTCGCGGTGAAGCTCATCAAGGAGCGCATCGGCAAGCTGCGCGAGATGAGCCCGTTGTGGGAGATGTACAAGGACGGCGTGGACTTGAATACGGTCGTATGGGCAGCACATTGAGGTTACGAGGAGATTCACATGGCATATAGCGAAAAAGTCATCGACCACTACGAGAACCCCCGCAACGTCGGCTCCTTCGGCAAGGAGGAGCAGGGCGTCGCGACCGGCATGGTGGGCGCCCCGGCCTGCGGCGACGTGATGAAGCTGCAGATCAAGGTGAACAAGGACGGCATCATCGAGGATGCGAAGTTCAAGACCTACGGCTGCGGCTCGGCGATCGCGTCGTCGTCGCTGGTCACCGAGTGGGTGAAGGGCAAGAGCATCGACGAGGCCGCCACCATCCGCAACACGCAGATCGCGGAGGAGCTGGCGCTCCCGCCGGTGAAGATCCATTGCTCGATCCTCGCCGAGGACGCCATCAAGGCGGCGGTCGCGGATTACCGCAAGAAGTACGGCGGCGACGTGCCGGCCGACAAAAAGGCCGCCGACTGACATGGCCGTCACCCTCACCGATCGCGCCGCCCAGCACGTGCAGCGCTACATCGCCAAGCGCGGCAAGGGCGTGGGCTTGCGCCTGGGCGTGCGCACCACCGGCTGCTCGGGCCTCGCCTACAAGCTCGAGTTCGCCGACGAGATCTCGCCGGAAGACACGAGCTTCGAGAGCAACGGGGTGCGCGTGCTGGTCGATCCGAAAAGCCTCGCCTACCTCGAAGGCACGGAGCTCGACTACGTGCGCGAAGGCTTGAACGAGGGGTTCAAGTTCAACAACCCCAATGAGAAGGACCGTTGCGGCTGCGGGGAGTCCTTCAACGTTTGACCGATTTTTCCCGTAACCACTTCGAGCTCCTCGGGCTTCCCGTGGCCTACGCGGTCGACGCCTCGCGCCTCGAGAAGCGCTACCGCGAGCTGCAGGTCCAGGTGCACCCCGACAAGTTCGCCGCCGCCCCGGAATCGGAGCGCCGCGTCGCCATGCAGTGGGCCACCCGCGCCAACGAGGCCTACCGCACGCTGCGCGATCCCGTGGACCGCGCGCGCTACCTCCTGCAGCTGAAGGGTTTCGACACCGGCGAGGAGACCAACACTTCCATGCCGCCGGATTTCCTCATGCAGCAGATGGAGTGGCGCGAAGCCGCGGCGGCCGGACGGGCGGCGGGCGATGCCGCGGCGCTGGAGAAGCTGCGGGGCGAGATCGCAGCCGCGCGCCACGAGATGCTGCGGATGCTGGATCGCGCCATCGACACCGACGCCAACTACGACGCCGGTTGCTCGCTGGTGCGGAAGTTGCGCTTCCTGCAGAAACTCGAGGACGAGATCGAGGAGGCGCTGGAATGAGCCTGCTGCAGATCTCCGAGCCCGGGGAATCGCCGGAGCCGCACCAGAAGAAGCTCGCCGCCGGCATCGACCTCGGCACTACCCATTCGCTCGTCGCCACGGTGCGCAGCAGTGCCGCCGAGGTCATTCCCGACGCCGAGGGCCGGCCGCTGCTGCCATCCATCGTGCGGTACTTCCGCGAGGGCCGCGTCGATGTGGGCCACGCCGCACGGGACGCGCAGGCCGACGACCCTGCCAACACCATCGTATCGGTGAAACGTTTCATGGGACGCGGCGTGGCGGACGTAGCGCGCTACGGCGCGCTGCCCTACCGATTCGTCGAAGGGCCGGGCATGGTCGCCATGGAGACCGCGGCGGGGGTTCGCTCGCCGGTGCAGGTGTCGGCTGAAATCCTCAAGGTGCTGCGGGACCGCGCCGAGGCTGCGCTCGGCGGCGAGCTCACGGGCGTGGTGGTCACCGTCCCGGCCTATTTCGACGACTCGCAGCGCCAGGCCACCAAGGACGCCGCGCGCCTCGCGGGGCTGCACGTGCTGCGCCTGCTGAACGAGCCCACCGCCGCCGCCATCGCCTACGGCCTCGATCACGCATCGGAAGGCACGTTCGCGATCTTCGACCTCGGCGGCGGCACTTTCGACATCTCCATCCTGGCGCTCACGCGCGGCGTGTTCGAGGTGCTCTCCACCAATGGCGATTCGGCCCTCGGCGGCGACGACTTCGACCAGGCGATCGCGACCCACTGGCGCATCGGCCACAAGCTCGCCGACGCAGGCGGCGGGGACACGCGCCGGTTGCTCGCTGCGGCGCGCAGCGTGAAGGAGAAGCTGTCCACCGACGAGCGCGCCGACGTGACGGTCACGCTTTCCTACGGGCAGAAGCTGCACCTGCACCTCACGCGCGCCGAGTTCGAGCACCTCACCGCCGCGCTGGTGCAGAAAACCCTCGGCCCCACGCGCAAGGCGCTGCGCGATGCGAAACTCACCACAGCGCAGATCGACGGCGTGGTGCTGGTGGGTGGCGCCACGCGCATGCCGCACCTGCAAAGGGCGGTGCAGGGCTATTTCGGCAAGCCGCCACTGAAGGATCTCGATCCCGACCAGGTGGTGGCGATCGGCGCCGCCATCCAGGCGAACGTGCTCGCGGGCAACCGCACCGGCGAGGAGTGGCTGCTGCTGGACGTGATCCCGCTCTCCCTGGGGCTCGAGACCATGGGCGGCCTGGTGGAGCGCATCGTGCCGCGCAACTCCACCATCCCGGTGGCGCGCGCGCAGGAGTTCACCACCTTCAAGGATGGCCAGACCGCCATGGCGATCCACGTGGTGCAGGGCGAGCGCGACCTGGTGGCCGACTGCCGCTCGCTCGCGCGCTTCGAGCTGCGCGGCATCCCGCCGATGGT
>DATLEL010000060.1:0-4539 GCA_035525255.1 Usitatibacter sp. | reverse complement strand
AGGCGATCGCGCGCGGAGCCCTTGCGCCACTCGAGCTCGAGGGCCTCGTCCTTCTTCTTGCCCTTGAAGCTCTCGGCGAACTCGACCAGGCGCTCGGTGGAATCGGCGCGCCGATTGAGGATCACGTCCTCCACGCGCTCGAGGAGCTCGGGCGGAATCTCCGCATACACGCCCAGCTGGCCCGCGTTGACGATTCCCATCGTCATCCCGGCCTTGGTGGCGTGGTAGAGGAATGCCGTGTGCATCGCCTCGCGCACCGGCTCGTTGCCGCGGAACGAGAACGACAGGTTCGACACGCCGCCGGATGTCTTCGCGTGCGGCAGGTGGCGGTGGATCCAGGCGAGGGCCTCCAGGTAATCGCGCCCGTAGTTGTTGTGCTCCTCGATGCCCGTCGCGATCGCGAAGATGTTGGGATCGAAGATGATGTCTTCGGGCGGGAAGCCTACTTTCCGCGTGAGGAGGTCGTAGCAGCGCTGGCAGATCGAGGTCTTGCGCTCGAGCGTATCAGCCTGCCCCTTCTCGTCGAAGGCCATCACC
The DNA here is from genome assembly GCA_035525255.1 of Usitatibacter sp. Classification (GTDB taxonomy): domain Bacteria; phylum Pseudomonadota; class Gammaproteobacteria; order Burkholderiales; family Usitatibacteraceae; genus Usitatibacter. The sequence goes on along the minus strand of DATLEL010000060.1, from coordinate 4,002 downwards.
ACCACCGCGGCGCCGTAGCGGCGCGCGAGCTTCGCCTGGTGGAGGAACTCCTCTTCGCCCGCCTTGAGCGAGATCGAGTTCACGATCGACTTGCCCTGCACGCATTTCAGGCCTGCCTCGATCACGCTCCACTTGGAGCTGTCGATCATCACCGGCACGCGCGAGATGTCGGGCTCGGCCGCCACCAGCTGCAGGAAGCGCGTCATCGCCGCCTGCGAGTCGAGCATCGCCTCGTCCATGTTGATGTCGATCACCTGCGCGCCGCTCTCCACCTGCTGGCGCGCGACCGACAGCGCCTCCGGGTAGTCGCCCGCGAGGATCAGCCGCGAGAAAGCCTTGGAGCCGGTGACGTTGGTGCGCTCGCCCACGTTCACGAACAGCGATTCCGAGCCCACGTTGAGCGGCTCCAGGCCCGAGAGCCGCAGGCGCGGCTCGATCTTCGGCGTGAGGCGCGGCTTGAACGCGGCCACGGTCTCGGCGATCTCGCGGATGTGGTCGGGCGTGGTGCCGCAGCAGCCGCCGGTGATGTTGAGCCAGCCGCTCTCGGCCCACTCGCGGATGAAGCCCGCCGTCTCGCACGCGGTCTCGTCGTATTCGGCCATCGCGTTCGGCAGCCCGGCGTTGGGATGCGCCGAGACGTAGACGTCGGCGATGCGCGAGAGCTCTTCCACGTGGGGGCGCAGCTGCTTCGCGCCCAGGGCGCAGTTGAAGCCGACCGACAGCGGCTTCGCGTGGCGCACCGAGTTCCAGAAGGCTTCGGCGGTCTGGCCCGAGAGCGTTCGCCCCGACGCATCGGTAATGGTGCCGGAGATCATCACCGGCAGCTTGAAACCGATCTCCTCGAAATGCTCGTCGATGGCGAAGAGCGCGGCCTTGGCGTTCAGGGTGTCGAAGATGGTCTCGACCAGCACCAAGTCCACGCCCCCCGCGACGAGTGCGGACACGGCAACCTTGTACGCATCCTTCACCTGGTCGAACGACACCGCGCGGAAGCCCGGATCGTTCACGTCCGGTGACAGCGACAGCGTGCGGTTCATCGGGCCCAGCACGCCGGCGACCCAGCGCGGACGGGCGGGCGTCTTCGCGGTCTGCGCGTCCGCCACTTCGCGCGCGAGGCGCGCGGCGGCGAGGTTCAGCTCCGCCACGATCTCCTCGAGGCCGTAGTCCGCCTGCGAGATCGAGGTCGAGTTGAAGGTGTTGGTCTCGAGGATGTCGGCGCCCGCGTCCAGGTATTGCGCGTGGATCTCGCGGATCACCTGCGGGCGCGTGAGCGTGAGGAGGTCGTTGTTGCCGCGCAGGTCGCGGCGGTAGTCGCGGAAGCGGTCGCCGCGGTACTGCGCCTCCGACAGGCCGTAGCGCTGGATCATGGTGCCCATGGCGCCGTCCAGCACCAGGATGCGCTGCTTCAACGCGTCATGGAGGGACGCGATGCGGGATGCACGAAGGTCGACGATTTGGTCCATGGTGGTGTCGGACACTGGCGGTGTCTGACACCAGTTTTCGACCGCTATTTTATCACCGCTCCGTCGCCGCCAGCCGCAGCCCCAATCCCACCAGCACCGCGCCGCTGGCCCGATTCACCCATGCCAGCGCGGCGGGATTGCGCAGCACGCGCTCCGAGAGGCTCCCCGCGGCGAGGCCTACGCCTGCCTTCACCGGCAACGCCATCGCAGCGTAGAGCACCCCGAGGAACACCAGGTCGCGGGTCGGGTGCGCGCTCCCGGGATCGACGAACTGCGGCAGGAAGGCGAAGAAGAACAGCACGATCTTCGGGTTGGTGACGTTGGACAGCACGCCCTGCCAGACGAGCGAGAGGGGGGAGAGGCGAGGCCCGGCGCTGCCGATGGCACCGCGAGCGAGCGGCGAGAGTGCCAGGCGCAAGCCGAGATACACGAGGTACGCCGCGCCGGCGAGCTTCAGTACCAGGAACAGCGCCTCGCTCGCCTGCAGGATCGCGCCCACCCCGAGTGCAGCGAGGGCGGTGTGCACGAGGATGCCGAGGCAGACGCCAAGCGCGGAGCACACGCCCGCGAAGCGCCCCTGGGCGAGCGAGCGCGAGATCACGTAGAGCATGTCCTGGCCGGGTGTCGCGATGAGTGCCAGCGACGCGGCGACGTAGAGCGCGAGCGCCGGATGATCCACGCTAGCCCGCGTTGGCGGCGAGCCAGTCGAGGGCGAGGGCCGAGAGCGTCCTCATGCCGATGCCGAGGCAGTCCTCGTCCACGTAGAAACGCGGGCTGTGGTTGGGAGCCGCGGTGCGCGCGTCGCGGTCGGGCGGCGTGCAGCCGATGAAGTAGAAGAAGCCCGGCACTTCCTTCTGGAAGAAGGAGAAGTCCTCGGCGCCGCAGATCTTGTCGATCACCTTCACGTTGGCCTCCCCGCCGATGCGGCCCAGCGTCGGCACCGACCATTCGGTGAGGCCGGGATGGTTCACCGTCACGTCGTACCAGCGGTGGATGTGCACTTTCGCCTTCGCGCCCCCGGACTCGGCGATCATCTCGGAGATGCGCGTCACGTGTTCGTGGATCTCGTTCCTCTGCTGCTCGTCGAACGTGCGGATGGTCCCCTCGAGCTTCACCTCGTCGGGGATGATGTTGTGGCGCACGCCGCCCTGGAACACGCCGACCGTCACCACCGAGGGCTCCTGCGTCACGTTCATGCGCCGCGAGACGATCGTCTGCAGGCCCAGGACGATTTGCGAGCTGACGACGATCGGGTCCACGCCGCGCCACGGCATTGCCGCGTGGGTCTGGGTGCCGCGCACGAAGATGCGGAAGTCGTCCGCCGAGGCCATCATCGGCCCGGAGCGGTAACCGATCATCCCGGTGGGGAACACCGAGGTGATGTGCAGGCCGAAGATCGCGTCCACGCCGGGATTCTTGAGAGCGCCCTGCTGGACCATCATTTTCGCGCCGCCCTCCTCGCCGATGGGAGGCGTCTCCTCGGCCGGTTGGAAGACGAACTTGACGGTGCCCGGGATGCGGTCGCGCATGCCGACCAGAAGCTCCGCGACGCCCATCAGGATCGCGGTGTGCGCGTCATGGCCGCAGGCGTGCATGACGCCGCACTGCTGCCCGTTCCACTCCGTGCGGGTGGTGCTCTTGAAAGGGACGTCGACTTCCTCGGCCACCGGGAGCGCATCCATGTCCGCGCGCAGCGCCACGACGGGTCCGGGCAAACCGCCCTTCAGCACGCCGACAACGCCGGTGTGCGCGACCTTTTCCTGCACGCTGTCGAGGCCGAGGGCGCGCAGGTGCTCGGCGACGATGCGGCCGGTGCGAACCTCTCGGTTGCCAAGCTCGGGGTTCTGGTGGAAGTCGCGGCGCCAGGCGATCACGCGGGGCATGAGGCGGGCAGCGGCCGCGGCGATCGCGGCATCGAAGGGAAACGGGGTGTCGGGGGCGTTCATGGATCGATCTTACGCCCCGGTTTTATACTTGCGCCATGGACCATCTCGAGCCGCGCCAGGCGTACCAGTTCCTCAAGGAGCACCCCGACGCGGTGTTCATCGATTGCCGCAGCGAGATGGAGTACATGTTCGTCGGCCATCCCACCGGCGCCATGATGGTGCCGTGGGTCGACGGCGCGGAATGGGAGCGCAATCCGCACTTCGTGGGCCAGGTGAAGAAGCTCGCCGGAGCGAACTTCGAGAAACGCCCCATCGTGCTCATCTGCCGCAGCGGCAACCGCACGCTGGAGGCGGGCGAGTCGCTGGAGAAGGCGGGCTTCAAGCACGTGGTCAACGTGGTGCACGGCTTCGAGGGCGAGCTCGACGATAGCCACCACCGCAATTCCCGCAACGGCTGGCGAGTCGATGGCTTGCCGTGGGAACAGTACTGACGGTGCCGGCCGCCTCGCCAGTGCTCGCGTTCACGCGAGAAACCCACTGCCGCCCCTTCCACCCCTGAGCCGCGTGCGCAGGTAGAGGAGCCAGCTCGCGAGGCCGGTGGCCATCATCGCCACCATGCCGAGGGCGAGCCATCGCGGGTGGTCCCAGAGGAG
>DATLEL010000441.1:0-3572 GCA_035525255.1 Usitatibacter sp. | reverse complement strand
GCCATCAGCCTTCGTCCTTCTCGTAGCCCAGCGACACTGCGCGGTTTCGCTCCCGCTCGCGCTCACGCTGGCGCAGCACGTCGATCATCACGTTGAAGGTGCGCGCGAGCTGGCCCACCTCGTCGTTGGTGCGCACCGTCACGTTGGCCTGGTCGTACTCGCCGCTCTTGAGCGCGTGGGCCGCCGAGGTGAGCTGCTCCAGCGGTCGCACGATGCTGCGCGCGAAGAGCAGCCCCAGCACCACGAAGATGCCGCCGACGATCGCCATGCTCACCAGCACATTCTGGAACAGGCGGTCGAGCGGTGCCACGAAGTAGTCGCGGGATTCCGATACGCCGACCACCCAGTCGTGGCCGGGAACGGGCGCGAAGCCCGCGATCTCGTCGCGCCGCGAGACGCTGGAGAAATAGGTCGCGTTCCCCGGCTGCTTCGCGTTGACCATCACCCGGGCGAGGCTCTGCTGGTTCACCGAATCGACGCGCGGGCGGCGGAAGCGCTGGTCCGCGGCGATGCGCGTCTGCGCTTCCTCGGAGAGCGGTCCCAGGCTGCGGAACATGAGCCGCTCCTCCGGATGCCAGACGATGACGCCATCGCCGTCCACCAGGAACGGGATGCGGTCGAGCCCCACCTGGGCGCCCTCCAGGATCCTGGCGACGGGCTGCGCCTTGATGCGCATCACCACGGCGCCGATCACCTTGTCGCGGGCATCCAGCACCGGGCGCGAATAGAAGAAGCCCGCGGCGCCGGCGACCGAGCCCACGACGATGCCCGTCATGTGCGGCCGTCCCTCCATCGCCTGCTTGAAATACTCGCGGAACTTGAAGTTCTTTCCCATCACGGCGGGATCGGTGGCGACGATCGCGTTGCCGGCGGTGTCCATCACCATGGTGAACTGGATATCGGGGTTCGCCTTCACCAGCCCCTGCAGCTTGGCGAGCGTGGAGGCGGTGCCGTCGCGCGTCGGCTTGGAGAGATAGGCGACGAAGTCGTCGTCGGTGCCGACGTAATCCGCGAGGTTGCGGCTATCCGCGAGCAACTGCGCCACGCGCCCGGCGGTGCTCTGCGCCAGCTGCTCGAGGTTACGCAGCTCCACCGCGGCCACGTGCTCCGAGGTGCCCTGCAGGTTGTAGTAGGCGGTGATGGTCATCGGCACCAGCGCCGTGATCACCATGGCGAGGGTCATCTTGACCGCGATCGGCCACGAGGCGGGGCGGGTGAGGGCGCGGAGCGTACGCGCAACCCGCGTCCTGAACGCCGCGCCCGAGCGCAGCGCCGTGCGCCAGGATTCTCCCGGGCCGAACTCGTCGTCCGACTTCCGCAGCGCCGCCTGCAGGCCGAGCGCCCCGGCGTGGGACGCGAACAGCATGCCGCGGAACTGCTCCACGTCCTGGGGGCGGTCGTTGGGGTGCATCCGCAGGGCCCAGTCGATGGCGCACAGGAATTCGGGGCTGTAGCGCCCGTGGCAGAGGTCCTCGGCCTTGGGCTGCGGATCCGGTTCGTCCAGCCGTCCCGGCGCCTCGATGGGCTTCTTCCCGGTGAGCGTCCAGAAAAGCGTCGCCCCGAAGGCGTAGATGTCGGTCCACGGGCCCTGCCGGCCGCCACCGGCGTACTGCTCGATGGCGCCATAGCCCGGGGTGACCACGGTGCCGATGTCGGCCCGCTCGCTGGCGGTCTGGCGCGCGGCACCGAAATCCAGCAGCACCAGGCTGCCGTCCTGGTCGCGCACGTAGATGTTGTCGGGCTTGATGTCGCGGTGCAGGTAGCCGGCGCGATGCACCAGGGCGAGTCCGTCCAGCAGCGGTGCCAGCAGCGCCACGATGGTGGCCTCGGGCACGTTCTCGTGTTTCTTCCGCCATGACTTGAGCGACTGGCCGCGCTCGTATTCGAGCACCATGTAGGCGGTGCGGTTGGCCTCGAAGAAGCGCGCCACGCGCACGATGTTGGGGTGGCGGAACGTGGCCAGGGTGCGCGCCTCCACGAGGAAGCTGTCGAGGCCGTTCTGGTAGAAATCCTGGTCCTGGTCGTCCCGTGCCGAGACCGTATGGTCCGAGGCCCGATAGGCGAACTCCTCGGGCAGGTACTCCTTGATGACCACCTTGGCGTTCAGGTTCACGTCGGTCGCGGCATAGGCGATGCCGAACCCGCCCTGGCCCAGGATCGAATCGATGCGGTATTCGAACAGCCGGAACCCGACCGGCAGCGCCAGCTCCCCCGCCGCGGGCTTGGGCTGGAGGGCCCGGCGCGGGTCGTTGGGCGCGACGGGGCGGCTGGCCGAGGAGTCGGGCGGCAGCGGCGCTTCCATGGCGAGATCGAGCACCGTGGGCTCGATATCGTCCCGCGGAGCAACGGCTTCCGGCGTGTCCTTCATGGGTCCCCTTGTTCCCGGGCTCCCGACCCGAGGCCCCCAAATTACCACAGCCCCCGGCCGGCGACCGAAAGTCCCTTAGGACCAAACACTTACAACGGTAATTTTAGGCATTACGCAAAGATCGTGGTACCATGCGGCGAAGTAGTCACGAAGACATAAAAGGGCCTTCAGGGATGGGGACGATTCGGTTTCGTTTCATCATGGTCGCGCTGGTGGTGAGCTTCTTCGCCGTCGGCATGGCCGCGTTCCTGAACTACTTCAAGTACAAGAGCACCATCAGCAACATCGTGAAGTCGCGCGTGCTGGTGGTGGGGCGCGGCATCGAGAACAGCGTGCAGGCCTCGCTGCAGCTCGGCATGCAGTTCAGCGAGCTGGCGCAGCTGCCGCAGCTGATGCAGCGCGAGAAGTCGAGCGACCGCCTGGTGCGCGGCATCGACGTTTTCGATACGAGCGGGCAGGTGCTCTACAGCACCGATCGCGCGCGCCTGGGATCCAAGGTGCCGACCCCGTGGACCGCCGCAGCGCAACGCTCCAAGAGCACCGAATGGTCCACCGACGAGACCGACGAGTTCGTCGCCGGCATCTCGCTCAAGAACGCATTCGACCTCACCGTGGGCTACCTGGCACTGCGCTACTCGCGCGACGAGGTCGAGAGCGCGGCCGCCAAGGCGGGCCGCGAGATCGCGCTCGCCGCGATCCTCTCCTTCCTCGGCATCGCCATCGTGGCGCCGCTCGCCCTCATCGTGGTGATCCGGCGCTTCGAGCGCGACCTGCGCACGCTGGAGGCGGCCGCGAGCCACCTCGAGGACCGGGCACAGCCCGCGCCGGCCACCGGCTCCGCATTCGATTCGGCCATCGGCCACCTGCGCGCGTCGCTGCGCGATGCCAACAAGGCGCTCGACGACCTGCGCGCCAAGCTGGATACGGCCGGGTGACCGCGCAATGCTAGAAAAGAATTATCTCTGGCGAATCTACTGGCGGCTCGCCGGCGTCATCATGGTGTGCGTGGTCGTGGCGCTCGCGGTGGTGTCGTACTTCTCCCATCGCGTGTTCGACCGCGAGCTGGTCCCGGAGACCGAGCAGAAGGCCGCCACCGTCGCGGCCTCGGTGCGCGCGCTGGTGCTCAAGGCCACCGGCTACGGCGTGCAGTTCCACAACCTCTACGGCGTCGAGCAGACGTTCGGCGAGGTGTTCGAGGAGAACC
>DATLEL010000440.1:0-9532 GCA_035525255.1 Usitatibacter sp. | reverse complement strand
GTGACCGACCACCGCATCAACCTCACGCTGCACAAGATCGACCAGATCATGGCGGGCGACCTCGAGGACATCACCGGGGCGCTCGCCGCCGAGCACCAGGCCGAGCAGCTGCAGGGCCTCGCCGAGAACGCGTGATGATGACGCTCAAGGCGGCGCTCGACGAAGCCACCGCGTCCATCGGGCGCGTGGACGCGCAGGTGCTGGTGGCGCACCTGCTGGGCGTGAACAGCGCCTACCTCGTCGCCAACCCGATGCGCGTGCTCACCGAAAGCGAGGACGCGCGCGTGGACCTCTTCGTCGCCCAGCGCGCGCTGGGGCAGCCCGTCGCCTACCTGCTCGGCAAGCGCGAGTTCTATTCGCGTGATTTCGAGGTAGGCCCGGAGGTGCTGATCCCCCGCCCCGAAACCGAAACCCTGGTGGAAGCCGCACTGGATTTTCTTCGTCGCCCCGGCGGTCGCAGCGCGACAGCCGGCCGGGGCCCAATTTCCATCCTCGACCTCGGCACGGGCTCCGGCGCCATCGCCGTCACCCTCGCCTGCGAGCTCCCCGAAGCGCGCATCGTCGCCACCGACGTGAGCGACGCGGCGCTCGCGACGGCAGCGGCCAACGCCGGCGCCCACGGCTGTGAATCGCGCATCGAGTTCATCCGCAGCGCATGGTACGAAGCTCTCGAAGGCCGCCGCTTCGACCTGATCGTGAGCAATCCGCCCTATATCGCCGCACGTGATCCGCACCTCGCCGCCGGCGACCTGCGCTTCGAGCCGGCAATGGCACTCACCGACGGCAGCGCGGACGGCCTCGACTCGATCCGAGCCATCGCCTCGGGCGCCCCGGCCCACTTGAATCCCGGCGGGCGGCTCCTACTTGAACATGGTTACGACCAGCACAGCGCCGTGGCAGGCGTGCTTTCCCGCGCGGAGCTGGTCGACCTCGCTTCCATTCCCGACCTCGCGGGCATCCCTCGCGTGGCCGGCGGTACACTCGACCGGTAAAGGAGATTCCCATGAGCGTCCAGGACAAGATCCGCGAGCAGGTCACCGGCCACCCGGTGGTGCTCTACATGAAAGGCTCGCCGCAGATGCCGCAGTGCGGCTTCTCCGCCACGGCGACGCAGTTGCTGAAGATGAGCGGCGCGGCCGACCTGTTCACCGTCGACGTGCTGCAGAACCCCGACATCCGCGAGGGCATCAAGCAGTACGCGAACTGGCCCACCATCCCGCAGCTCTACGTCAATGGCGAATTCGTCGGCGGCTGCGACATCATGCGCGAGATGTACCAGAGCGGCGAGCTGCAGAAGCTGATCGCGCAGGCTAAGTAATCCGCCCTTGCCCGAGGTGCCAGCGCCGCGCGCCCTCGAGCTCGATCAGCTCGCGGTCGTGACAGGCGACCACCACGCAGTTGTCGCCGGTGGCGGTCCTTCGCAGTAGCTCGATCACCTGCGCGCGCGCCTGCGCATCGAGGCTCGCCGTGGGCTCGTCCACCAGCAGCACGCGCGGCTCCAGCACCTTGGCGCGCGCGAGGGCGACGCGCTGCTTCTCCCCTCCCGAGAGCCGCCGCGGCGCCACTGCCGCCAGGTGCCGCACGCCGGCCCAGTCGAGCGCTTCCTCCAGCCGGCGCTCGCGCTCCGCCGCCGGAAGCCCGCGCAGCCTCAGCCCATAGCGGATGTTCTCGGCGATGCTGGTGTTGAAGAGGTACGGATGCTGGTGCACGTAGATCACCGAGCGGCGCAGCACGGCGGGATAGTGGCGCTCGCTCGCCTCAACGCCGTCGAAGCGCATGCGCAGCCCATCGCCGTGCTCCAGCCCCGCGAGCATCTTGAGGAGCGTGGTCTTGCCGCTGCCGTTGTCGCCGGTGAGGACGATGAGGTCGCCCGCGGCGAGCGCGAGCGGGCCCACGTCGAGCAGCGACTTCTCGCCATAGCGCTTGCGCAGCAGGTCCACCTGCAGCAGGGCCGTCACGTGGGCTTCACCTCGGCCTGGATCACCGCCAGCACCAGGGTCACGCCGAGCGCGAAAGCCATCAGCACCGCACCCAGCGCGATCCCCTGCGCGAAGTCGCCCTTGCTGGTTTCCAGGGCGATGGCGGTGGGAATGTTGCGCGTATAGCCCGCGATGTTGCCGCCCACCATCATCGAGCAGCCCACCTCCGAGATCACCCGCCCGAAGCCGTTCAGCACGCCCGCCACGACGGCGAAGCGCACCTCGAAGAGGCTGGTGAGCGCCGAGCGCCACGGACCGGCGCCCAGGCTCACCGCCGTCTCGCGCAGGCGCGAGTCGCTCCCCTGTACGGCGGCGAGCGTGAAGGCGGCGAGCACCGGGAACGCGATCACCGCCTGGCCGATGATCATCGCGTCCTGCGTGAACAGCAGGTGCCATGCGCCCAGCGGCCCGCTGCGGGACAGCAGCAGGTAGAGCACCAGCCCCACGACCACGGTGGGAAAGCTGAGCAGCGCCTGCAGCGTCACCACCACCGCGTGGCGGCCGGAGAAGCGGTGCGAGGCCACCCAGAAACCGAAGGCGACCGCGAGCGGCGTGGCGATGGCGAGCGCCGAGAGCGATACCTTGAGCGAGATCCACACCACCGACCAGAGCTCGCGGTCTCCCGCGAACAGCCGGCTGAAGGCCTCTTGGGTGGCTTCGAGGAGGGTCAAGCGCTCACCGCAGCTTGAACACCGCTTCGCCGTCGATGCGGTAGCCGGCGATCAGCTTGCGCGCCGGCTCCGAGAGGAGCCAGGCGGCGAAGCGCTGCGCGTCGCGCTCGTTGGCGGGGCGCTGCGGAGTGGAACGGATAGGCGCGACTCCGTATTCGTTCAGCAGCTTCGGGTCGCCTTCCACCAGGATCGCGAGTGGATGACGCTTCGCGAGCTGCCGGTGCGTGGCGCGATCGACGAGGTCGTACGCGTCGAGCTCGTACGCCATCATGAGCGACCGCGCCGCACCGAGGCCCGAGGACACGTAGGCAGGCCATGGCTTGAGCCCGCCGGCGTCCTGCCACAGCTGCAGCTCCTTCTTGTGGGTGCCCGAATCGTCGCCGCGCGAGACGAAACGCGCGCCCGCCTCGCGAACGCGCCGAAGAGCCGCCGAGGCGTCCTTCATGCCGCGGATGCGGGCCGGGTCGGCGCGCGGGCCCACGATCACGAAATCGTTGTGCATCACGTCCCTGCGCGAAAGCGCCACGCCGCGCGCCACCAGGCGCTCCTCGTCGGCGCGACTGTGGGTGAAGAGCACGTCCACGTCCCCATTCTCCGCATATTTGACGACCTGTCCGGTCCCGGCGACGAGAGGCTTCACCTTCACCCCCGAAGCCGCTTCGAACGCCGGCAGCAGCACCGCGAGCACGCCGGAATCCTCCAGCGTATGCGTGGCTCCTAGCCGCAGATCCGCCGCACCCACTCCGCAAGCGGCGACGCACAGCGCGGCGAGCAGCGCCCGCAGGCGACGGCTAATGCGCGTAAGGGAAGAAGAGCTGCTCGCCATTCACGCGGAAGCCGGCGATCGCGCGGCGCCCTTCCTCATTCGTGAGCCACTCGATCAGCTGCTTCGCGCCACGCGCGTTGATGCCCGGATAGCGTGCCGGGTTCACCGCGATCACGCCGTACGGATTGAAGAGCCGCTTGTCCCCCTCCACCAGCAGCTCGAGACCCACGCGCGGGCGGTAAGCGCCGAAGGTCGCGCGGTCGCTCAGCGTATACGCAGACAGGTTGCCCGCCATGGTGAGCACCTCGCCCATCCCCTGCCCCGCGGAAAGATATTGGCGGCCCCCGGGGCGGCGCCCGATCGCTTCCCAATAGGACTTCTCCATCTTGTCGGTGCCCGAATCGTCTCCCCGCGAGACGAAGGTCGCTTTCGAATCCAGGATGCGGCGAAACGCCTGCAGGATGTCGCGCAGCCCACGCACTTTCGCCGGATCGTCCGCCGGGCCCACCAGGATGAAATCGTTGTACATCACGTCATGGCGATCGACTCCGTAGCCCTGCGCGATGAAGCGATCCTCGTCGGCGCGGCTGTGCACGAGGAGCACGTCGACGTCGCCGTTCTCGCCCAGCTTCATCGCCTTGCCGCTTCCCACCGAGATCACCTGCACCTTGAGGCCGGCAGCCGCTTCGAATTTCGGCACGATCACGCGCAACAGGCCCGAATTCTCGGTGCTGGTCGTCGTGGCGAGCCGCAACGCCGGGCGCGGGTCGGCAACGGCGGCGAGCGAGTGGGCGGCGGCGAGGACGCAGAGGAACGCGAGGCGAGCCAGGCGCATGGGAAGGGAAAAGCGGGGCCGGTACAATCGCTCGAATCTTAGCATTCGCCTCCGGCGCCACTGCCCGTGCTGATCACGCGTTCCAGGCTACCGATTGCGCTCGCCACGGGCCTCGCCGTGCTGGCGCTGCTGGTGGCCGCGAGCTTCGCGCTGGGCGCCTTTCCACTCGCTCCACGCGAAGCGCTCTCCGTGCTGTGGTCGGCGCTCACCGGCGCGCAAGACGCCGGCAGCGATAGCGCACGCGCCGTGGTGCTCGAGCTTCGGGCGCCGCGCATCGCGGCAGCGCTCGCGGTCGGGATGGCGCTCGGCATCGCCGGCGCTGCGTTCCAGACCGCATTCCGCAACCCGCTCGTGTCCCCGGACATCCTGGGCGTCTCCAGCGGGTGTGCGCTGGGCGCGATGGCGGGCTTCCTGCTCGGGCTGCCCGCCGTGGGAATACAGGCGGCGGCCTTCGCCGGCGGGCTCGCCGCGGTAACGCTGGTGCTGGCGATCGGCGCCCGCATCCGCGCGGCGGACCCGGTGCTCACCCTCGTGCTCACCGGCGTGGTGGTGGGATCGCTCTTCAGCGCCGGCATCGCCTTCGCCAAGACGATCGCCGATCCGTACAACCAGCTCGCCCCCATGACCTTCTGGCTGCTCGGCAGCTTCAGCGGCGTCCTGGGGCGCGACCTGGTGCTCGCTTTGCCGCTGATGCTGCTTGGGTCGTTGCCGCTCGTGCTGCTGCGCTGGCGCGTGAACGTCCTCGCGCTTCCTGAAGACGAAGCGCGTGCGCTCGGCGTCGACTCGGGGCGCTTGCGGCTGCTGGTGGTGGTCGCGGCAACGCTCGCCACCTCGGCGGCGGTCGCTCTGGTCGGCGTGATCGGCTGGGTGGGATTGGTGGTGCCGCACGCCGCGCGCCTCCTGACCGGGCCGGCCTTCGCTCGCGTGCTGCCCCTCGCGGCGCTGCTCGGCGCGGCCTTCATGCTGCTGGTGGACACCGTGTGCCGCACTCTCGCCGCGGCCGAAGTGCCCCCGGGGGTCGTGACCGCCCTGGTCGGCACGCCGGCGTTCATTGCGCTGCTGGCCATCGCCGGGAGGCGCACGGCATGACGCTCGTCGCGCGCGACCTCGCCTTCGGATTCGGCGGCCACCGCATTGGCCACATCGCATCGCTCAGGCTCGAGGCAGGCGAAGCGGTATGCCTGCTGGGGCCCAATGGCGCCGGCAAGACCACCCTCTTCCGAACGTTGCTCGGCCTGTTGCCGCCGGTCAGTGGCACCGTCACGCTGGATGGGGAAGACCTCGCCACCCTGGGCCGTGACGCGATCGCACGGCGCATCGCCTTCGTACCGCAGGCCGCGGCGACGGTTTTCGATTTCCCGCTGCTGGAGATCGTGGAGATGGGACGCGTGAGCCGCATGGGCCGTTTCGCGCGGCCGTCCCGTGCCGATACCGCGATCGCGCGCGAGGCGCTGGAGCGCGTCGGCATCGCGGCGCTCGCGGAACGCTCTTTCGGCACGGTGAGCGGCGGCGAGCGGCAGTTGGCGCTGGTCGCGCGTGCGCTCGCCACGGGGGCCGGCCACATCATCCTCGACGAGCCGGCGGCGCACCTGGACTTCGCCAACCAGGCGCGGCTGCTGCAGGAGCTGAAGCGCCTGCGCGCCGCGGGCATCGCGATCCTCCTCTGCAGCCACGATCCCGATCATGTGGTGACGCTGGGCGGGCGCGCGCTGCTCCTCGACGGCGGCACGGCAATGGCCGAGGGCACCGTGGACGAAGTGCTGACCGCAGCAAACCTGAGCCGCCTCTACGGCGTCGATGTCCGCAGCGCCGCCGCCTGGAGGCCGCACGCATGAACACCCGCCGTTTCGCCCGTGCGCAGGACCTCGGCATGACGCCGCGCGAGCACGCGATGCTCAAGCGGCTGCGCTCCCCCGAGCGCATCCAGGCATTCCTCAACGCGATCCCGTGCAACCACGAGATCGGCGGCGAGACGGTCCTGTCGGTGCGCGAGGTGCTGCGGCAACGGCGCGCCCATTGCATCGAGGGCGCCATGGTGGCTGCGGCCGCGCTGTGGGTGAACGGCGACCGGCCGCTGCTGATGCACCTGGACTGCGACATCAGCGACTATCCCCACGTGATCGCGGTCTTCAAGCGAGGCGGCCATTGGGGCGCCATCTCCAAGACCAACGGAGCGCCGCTGCGCTATCGCGATCCCATCTACCGCAACCTGCGCGAGCTGGTGCTTTCGTACTTCCACGAGTACTCGAACAAGCGCGGCCACAAGACGCTGCGCAGCTACTCGGTGCCGTTCGACATGCGCCGCGTGCCGCCGGAGGAATGGGTCACGGCGGAGAAGTCGTGCTGGAAGACCCACGACCGCCTCACCGAGCGCCGCCACTTCGCGCTCATCTCGAAGCGCCAGGAGCGACTGCTCGCCAAGCGCGACAAGTTCGAGCGCCAGGCTTCAAAGATCGTCGAATACCCCCGGCCCCAGCTCGCCTAGCGGCCGCGTCACAGCACGAATTCCATGATGGCCATGGGTTCCTTGTTCGGCCGCGAGCCCACCATCTCCCAGCCGAGGCGGCGGTAGAACATGATCGCCGGCACGTTGGTGAAGCTCACCGAGAGGCGCAGCGCGCGCTTGTCGCGGTGGCGCGCCACCATCACCGCGTGCTCGTGCAGGCGCCGCCCCAGGCCCTGGCCGCGCCACTCCTCGGGCACGTAGATCAGGCTCACGTAGGCGATGTGCGGCTCGTGCTCCACCAGCCGCATCTCCATCTGTCCCACGATGGCCTCGCCGTGCCACAGGTGCACGTTGCCCTCCGGGATCTGCGCGATCTTGGCGCGCAGGTCCGCGAGATACCTCTCGTTGTCGGGCCCCAGCTCCGCCTCGAGCCCTTCGCTGGTGCCGAAGCTCGCGATGTACATCTCGCTGCGGAAACGCACGCAGGTGTCGGAGTCGAGCAGCTCGATGCCTTCGATGCGGAAACCCACGGTGTCGCGATCGACGCGCAGCACGCACTCGTGCTCGCCGCGCTCGTTCACCACCGACTTCCAGCGCCGGAAACCGGCCTTCTCGAAGGCGCGGATGGCGGCGACATTTCCCTCCGGCGCCCCCGCCACGCAGGCGAGCGCTCCGTAATGCCCGAACACCATGTCGTCGACGAAGCGGCGGATCGCCTGCGATCCCAGGCCGTGGCGCTGCCGCCAGTCGTCGCCGATGAAGAGGTCCATGCCGACCACGCCCTTCTCGCAGGCGAGCGCGTGCTCGTACTCGGGGAATTCGTCGATGGCGTACGTCTGGATGTAGCCGGCATCGGCGCTGTCGGCCTGGATGATGAAAGCCTTCACCGCGCTTCCTTCGGCGGTGCGCGGCCCGTAGCGCGCCAGCACTTCCGCGAACGACGTGGGCTCCGGCGCATACCACTTCTTCACGTGGGGGCGCGCGAGCCAGGTGAACAGCAGCGGAAAATCGTCCTCGGCGAGCTCGCGGAAGAAGACTTCGCGCATCAGCGCCCCACCGCCGACACCACGACCGCCAGTGCGAATCCGTCGTAGCCCTTGTCGCCGACGGTCTGGATCGCGGTCGCCTCGAGCCGCTCATCGGTGGAGAGCATGTCGATCGCGTGCCGCACTCCCTGGACGCCGGCATCGCCCGATGACGACAACAGCACCGCGCCGTTGCGCACCACGTTGTCGATCACGATGACCGAGCCGATGCGCGAGAGCCTGATGGCCCATTCGAGATACTGGGGCGTGGAGACCTTGTCGGCGTCGATGAACGTGAGGTCGAAGGGCTCGATACCTTCGGCATGCAAGCGCGGCAGCGTCTCCAGCGCCGGGCCTACGCGCAGGTCCACGCGCGACGCGAGTCCTGCCTGCACGAAATTGCGCCGCGCCACCTCGGCATGGCGAACGTCGACTTCGAGGGTCACGAGCCGCCCATCCTGGGGCAGCGCCCGCGCGAGCCAGATGCCGCTGTAGCCGGCGAGCGTGCCGATCTCGAGGATTCGGCGCGCGCCGCATTGGCGCGCAAGCAGGTTGAGGAGCTTTCCCTGGGGAGCCGAAACAGCAATGGCTGGCAAACCCGCGGCGGCGCTTTCGGAGAGGGCCGCATCCAACGCCGCATCGGCAAGGCCGAGGCGCTCGGTGAAATAGCGGTCCACCTCAGCCCATGTCTCTGCGCCCATTCCCGGTTTCCGTCGATCTCGCCGCGATTCTACTGCACGACCCGTGCCGCGCGGGCACTCGCGACGCCGCATGGACGCGAACTGAACTCGCGAGGCCGCGTTCGTGTCGCACTTCATTCGCGTTCACCATTTCCGCTGGGAGCACCCCGCATGAGAGCACTCGTCTGGCACGGCAAGAAGGACATCCGTTGCGACACCGTCCCCGATCCCACCATCGAGGAGCCGCGTGACGCCATCGTCAAGGTGACCACGTGTGCGATCTGCGGTTCGGACCTGCACCTGTTCGACGGCTTCATGATGGGCATGAAGAGCGGCGACATCGTCGGCCATGAATTCATGGGCGAAGTGGTCGAAGTGGGCTCGGGCAACAAGAAATTGAAAGTGGGCGACCGCGTGGTGGTGCCGTTCACGATCGTCTGCGGCGACTGCGACCAGTGCAAGCTGGGCAATTTCTCGGCGTGCGAGCGCTCCAACCGCAACAAGGACCTGCAGGAGAAGGCTTTCGGCCACGCCGGGGCCGGGCTCTTCGGCTACACGCACCTCACCGGCGGCTACGCCGGCGGCCAGGCCGAATACGTGCGCGTTCCGTTCGCGGACGTGGGGCCGATCAAGATCCCCGACGGGCTCACGGACGAGCAGGTGCTGTTCCTCGGGGACATCCTGCCCACCGGCTGGCAGGCGGCGGTGCAATGCGATATCCAGCCGAGCGATACCGTCGCGATCTGGGGCGCGGGACCCGTCGGGCAGATGGCCATCCGCAGCGCCGTGTTGCTCGGTGCGCGGCAGGTGGTCGTTATCGACAACGTGCCGGAGCGGCTTTCCATGGCGCGCGCGGGCGGCGCGATCACCATCGATTTCTCCGAGGAGAGCGTGGTCGAGCGGCTGAACGAGCTCACCCAGGGCCGCGGCCCGGAGAAGTGCATCGACGCGGTCGGCATGGAAGCGCACGTCTCCGCGAAGCACTTCGATTCGGTCTACGACCGCGCCAAGCAGGCGATGATGCTCGAGACCGACCGCCCGCACGTGCTGCGCGAGATGATCTACGTCTGCCGTCCGGCGGGCGTGATCTCCATCCCCGGCGTCTACGGCGGCCTGGTGGACAAGATCCC
>DATLEL010000434.1:0-9424 GCA_035525255.1 Usitatibacter sp. | reverse complement strand
GTGACCGACGTGTGCAACTACCTCGGCGGCAAGTACGGCGGGTGGTATGACGTCTGCAAGGAATACTGCATGGAGAAGGGCAAGTGGGTCGCCGTTCCCATGGGCTGCGCCGGCAACGCGGTCGTCCACCGCATCGGGGCGATGAAGGAAGCAGGCTTCAGCGAGTTCCCGAAGGACACCGCCGGCTTCCTCAAGCTTGCGCAGGCATACAAGGCGAAGGGCATGCCGCCCGGCTTCGCGCTCGGCAACGCCACCGGTGACGGCAACGTGTGGTGCCACTGGCTGGTGTGGTCCCACGGCGGCAAGATGGTCGACAACAAGGGCAACGTGGTGATCGTGAGCCCCGAGACCGAGGCCGCGCTGAACTACGGCAAGCAGCTCTACGAGACCTTCATCCCCGGCACGCTCTCGTGGCTCGACCCGAACAACAACAAGGCGTTCCTCGACGGCCAGATCGGCATGACCGCCAACGGCATCTCGGTCTACTACGCCGCCAAGAACTCCCAGGACCCGAAGATCAAGGCGATGGTGGACGACATCGGCCACGCGAACTTCCCGGTCGGCCCGGTCGGCAAGACCACCGAGCTCAACCTGTTCTTCCCGATGATGCTGTTCAAGTACTCCAAGTACCCGAACGCGGCGAAGGCGTATTTGGCCTTCATGATGGAGCGCGAGCAGTACGAGCCGTGGCAGCAGGCCGCCATCGGCTACGTCTCGCACCCGCTCAGGGCCTTCGAGAAGAACCCGCTGTGGGGATCGGACCCGAAGAACCTGCCGTACAGCAACTCGATGAAGGTGATGCTGGCCAATGGCCACGCGGGCCCGATGGGCTATGCGTCGGCCGCGACGATGGCGGACTTCATCATGGTGAACATGGTGGCCGAGGCCATTTCGGGATCGAAGACGCCCAAGGAGGCGATGGACCGGGCGAAGGCGCGCGCGGAGCGTTATTACAAGCTGTAGATGCGCAAGCTGCTCAACAACCGGCACGTCCTCGGGCTGCTTTTCATGCTGCCCGCGGGCGTGCTGTTGCTGTTGTTCCTCACGTATCCGCTGGGGCTGGGCACGTGGCTGGGCTTCACCGACACCAAGGTGGGCCGCGCCGGGATCTGGGTAGGCCTCGACAACTACAAGTTCCTCTGGGGCGACGAGGTCACCCGCCTCGCGCTTTTCAACACGCTTTTCTACACGGTGGTCGCGAGCGTGGTGAAGTTCGTGCTGGGGCTGTGGCTCGCGACACTCCTCAACCGCCACATCCCGTTCAAGTCGTTCTTCCGTGCCGTGGTGCTGCTGCCCTTCATCGTGCCCACCGCGCTCTCGGCCATCGCGTTCTGGTGGATCTACGACGCGCAGTTCTCCATCGTGAGCTGGGTGCTGGTGAAGATGGGCGTCATCGACCGCTACATCGATTTCCTCGGCGAGCCGTGGCTCGCGCGCCTCTCGACCATCGCCGCCAATATCTGGCGCGGCGTGCCTTTCGTGGCGATCTGCCTTCTTGCCGGGCTGCAGACCATCTCGCCGTCGCTCTATGAAGCCGCGGCCCTGGATGGCGCGACGCCATGGCAGCGCTTCCGCTACGTGACGCTTCCTCTCCTCACGCCGATCATCGCGGTGGTGATGACCTTCTCGGTCCTCTTCACTTTCACCGACTTCCAGCTGATCTACGTGCTGACGCGAGGCGGCCCGCTCAACTCGACGCACCTGATGGCGACACTCTCCTTCCAGCGCGCGATCTCCGGGGGTTCCCTGGGCGAAGGCGCGGCGATCGCCACTGCGATGGTGCCCTTCCTGCTCGCGGCGATCCTCTTCAGCTACTTCGGCCTGCAGCGCCGCGCATGGCAGCAGGGCGGGAGCGACCGGTGAGCGACAAGCCCGACAACTCCGGCATGGGGTATCTCGATTCGCGCATGCGGCGGATCGTGACGCTCTACTTGCCGCTCGGCGTCTTCGTCTTCGTGCTGCTGTTCCCGTTCTACTGGATGGGCACGACGGCCTTCAAGCCGAACGCCGAGCTGCTGAGCCGCGAGGGCAATCCATTCTGGGTGTCGAATCCCACCCTGGCGCATTTCGAGCACCTGCTCTTTAGGACTCCCTATCCGGAGTGGATGTGGAACACGGTGATCATCACCACGGTGGCCACTTTCACCTCGCTCGCCTGCAGCGTCTTCGCCGCCTACGCCATCGAGCGCCTGCGCTTCAGGGGCTCGAAGCAGGTGGGCCTCGCGATCTTCCTCGCCTACCTCGTGCCGCCCTCGATCCTCTTCATTCCTCTTGCCGCGATCGTCTTCAAGCTGGGCCTCTTCGACACGCGCTGGGCGTTGATCCTCACCTATCCCACGTTCCTGATCCCGTTCTGCACCTGGCTGCTAATGGGCTACTTCCGCTCCATTCCCTACGAGCTCGAGGAATGCGCGCTGATCGACGGCGCCACCCGCTGGCAGATCCTGGTGAAGATCATCCTGCCGCTCGCGGTGCCGGGCCTGATCTCCGCCGGGATCTTCGCCTTCACGCTGTCGTGGAACGAGTTCATCTACGCACTCACCTTCGTGTCCTCCTCCGAAGTGAAGACGGTGCCCGTGGGCGTCATCACCGAGTTGGTGGAGGGCGACGTGTATCACTGGGGCGCGCTCATGGCCGGTGCCTTGCTGGGGTCGCTGCCGGTGGCGGTGCTGTACTCGTTCTTCGTCGAGTACTACGTGTCGGGGATGACGGGGGCGGTGAAGGAGTGAGGGTCCTGGAATGAGATTCGCGCTGGGGTTGACGTTGGCCGTCGCGGTGGCGGGTTGCGCGACGGCGGTTGGCGAGCCGCCAAAGGCGGCGGGCCCGTTGGGCCAGAAACCCGCCTATCTGCAGGTCCTCGCGACCACGGTGCCAAACGAGGCGGCGATCGGAACGAGGATCTTCGTTCCCGGCCTGGACGAGGATTGGGTTCCGCAGGGCCTCGCCGTGGCGGAAGGGCAAGTCCTCGTCAGCAGCTACAAGCCGACGCCGGACCTCACCAAGGACGCCGGACCCTGCCGGATTTTCCGCATCGATCCCGCGACGGGCCGCACCACCGGGCAGTTCGACATCCCCCTGGATCGGTGCAACAGCCATGCGGGCGGCATGGCGTACCTGGGAAGTGGCCGGCTGGTCCTTTCGGACACGTGGATGCTCTCGATCATCGACCTGCCCAAGGCCCTCGCGGCCGGAAATGCCGCGGGCGCCATCAAGACCGTGAAGGTCGATCGCGAGAGCAGGTTGCGCGGCTCGTTCGCCGGCAGCGACGGGCGCAACGCGTGGATCGGGCACTGGTCGCGCGAGAAGGAGAGATCGCGCGCGTTCCAGCTGCCGCCGGATTTCTTCGACCGTTACGACGGCCAGACGGTGGACGAAAAGGTCGCCGTGGCTTCCATGCCGATACCGGTCGAGTCGCAGGGCATCGCGTTCGACAAGGCGGGGAACGTGTGGACCACGACCAGCCGCAGCAACACCCTGTCGAAGATCTACCGCCTCGACCGCAGCGGCAAGGTCACGGGCGAATACGAGGCGCCCATCGGGATGGAGGGCATCGATTTCGATTCTTCCGGGCAGCTCTGGGGAATGACCGAATCCGGCACGCGCAAGTACCTGCGCTGGGGCGAGCAATTCAACTTCCCGTTCGTGTTCGCGGTCGACACGGCAAAGCTCAAGTAGCCATGCGCGTCGGGCTTATCGGGCTGGGCGCCATGGGGCGCGGAATGGCGGGGTCGCTGCGCCGCGCCGGGCACGAGGTCCATGCCTGCGACGTGCGGGCCGATGCCGCCGCGGCCTTTGCCGCGGAGGGCGGGAAGGCCTGCGCGAACCCGGCGCAGGTCGCGCGCGCGTGCGAGGTGATCGTTTCAGTGGTCGTGAACGCCGAGCAGACCGAGCAGGTTCTTTTCGGCGAGCACGGCGCCGCGGCGGCGATGAAGAAGGGCAGCGCCTTCGTGATGTGCTCCACCGTGGATCCGAAATGGTCGGTGGCGCTCGAGGCGCGGCTCGAAGCGATGGGGATGCTTTACCTCGATGCGCCTATCTCCGGGGGGGCCGCAAAGGCGGCCAAGGGCGAGATCACCATGATGACCGCCGGGCGCCCCGAGGCCTATGCCAAATGCGGCAGCGCGCTGGAATCCATGGCCGCGAAGGTGTATCGCCTCGGCGACCGCGCCGGCCCCGGCAGCACGGTGAAGATCGTGAACCAGCTGCTCGCGGGCGTTCACGTCGCGGCCGCTGCCGAGGCGATGGCCCTCGGCATCCGCGCCGGCGTGAAGCCCGCGGACCTCTACGAGGTCATTACGCACAGCGCGGGCAACAGCTGGATGTTCGAGAACCGCATGGCGCACGTGCTGGCCGGGGACTACACGCCGCTCTCCGCGGTCGACATCTTCGTGAAGGACCTGGGGATCGTGCTCGATACCGCGCGTGCCTCGAAATTCCCGCTGCCGCTCGCTTCGACCGCACACCAGATGTTCATGCAGGCGTCCTCCGCGGGCCACGGCCGCGAGGACGATGCCGCGGTGATCAAGATCTTCCCCGGCATCGAGCTGCCGAAAGGCGCGTGACCCGCCTACACCGGCGTCAGCAGCGCCTTCCCGGCGAAGTGCGCCGCGAGGTTGTCGATCACCAGCTGGCCCATCGCCTTGCGCGTGGGATGGGTCGCGCTCGCGACGTGGGGTTGCAGCACCACGTTCTCCATCGACATGAACGCTTCGGGCACGCGGGGCTCATCGACGAACACATCGAGGCCGGCGCCCGCGATGCGGTTCTGCTGAAGCGCCTCGATCAGCGCGGGCTCGTCGACCACCGAGCCGCGCGCGATGTTGACGAGGAAGCCCTTGGGGCCGATCGCCTCGATCACCGCGCGGCTCACCAGGCCCCGCGTCGCTTCGCCGCCGGGACACGCTGCGATCACCACGTCGCAGTCGCGCGCGAGCGCCTCCGGATCGGCGAAGTAGGGCCAGGTCACGTCGCGCTTCTGGCTGGGGCCCTGGTAGGCGATCTTCACGCCGAACGCTTCCACGCGACGGGCGATGGCGCGGCCGATGCGTCCCATGCCGATGATGCCGACGGTCTTGCCTTGCAGCGACTCGGTGAGCGCCATCGCCCCCTTCAGCCACTTGCCCTCGCGCACGTAGCGGTCGCCTTGGGGAATGCGCCGAATGGTGGCGAGCAGCAGGCCGACGGCTAGGTCGGCGACTTCATCGGTGAGGACGTCGGGCGTGTTGGTCACGGCGACGCCGCGCGAGCGCGCCGCGTTCACGTCGACGGTGTCGTAGCCCACGCCGAAGTGCGAGATCACCTTGAGCTTGGGCAGCTTGCCGATGGTGGCAGCGTCGATGCCGCCGGAATTGGAGCTCGCCACCGCGGTGATGCGCTCGGCGACCGAGGCGAGCAGCCCGGGCTTGTCTGCAGCCGTCCACAAGCGATGCGCCTGGTAGGTCTGTTCCAGCTCGGCGAGCGTGGGCGGGTACATCGGGCCGGTGATGATGATTTCGTTCTTCATGGTGTCCTTCAGGCGGGGGGCGGGACGCCGAGCTTCGTGGA
This sequence comes from Usitatibacter sp., assembly GCA_035525255.1. GTDB lineage: Bacteria > Pseudomonadota > Gammaproteobacteria > Burkholderiales > Usitatibacteraceae > Usitatibacter. The sequence continues at coordinate 3,880 of DATLEL010000434.1, read as the reverse complement.
CCACTCGCGCATGTCCTTGAGCGCCTCGTCGTCGATGGGGATGCCGGTGGCGAGCCGTTCGCGCTGCGCGCGTTCCTCCGGCTCGCCGGGATAGAGGATGTCGCCTTGCGTGCGCAGGTCGGCCACGCACGCGTCGACCGTCGCTTGGAGCGTCTCCGCGCCCGCGAAGCGGCCGGGGTCGAGCGCCATGAGGAAGTGGCCGATCTTGCGGGGCTGGTCGAGCTCCTCGTACATGTTGTTGAGCTTCCGCCCGAAGGTCATGCCGTTCAGAGCGCCGCAGAGGAGGTCGATGGCGAACGCGAGGCCGAAGCCCTTGTAGCCGTAGATCGGGCCGCCCAAGGGGACGCCCGCTGCCGCGAGGTGGGGATCGGTCGTGGGGTTGCCTTGCGCATCCACGGCCACGCCTTCGTCCAGGGTCTCTCCCTCGATGCGCGCATTGAGGACCTTGTTCCAGGCGATCTGCGCGGTGGCCATGTCGAGGCACACCGGCTCGCCGCCCGCGCGCGGAATCGCGAAGGAAATCGGGTTGGTGCCGAAATAGCGTTGCTTGCCGCCATGGGGAACCACCACCGAGCTGGAGTGGGTCATGGCGATGCCGATCAATCCTTCGGCCGCGGCCATGCGCGTGTAGAGCTGCATCGCGCCGCAATGCGACGAGTGGCCTACGCCCACCACGCCGACGCCGTTCTCCTGCGCCATTTCGATCGCGACTTCCATCGCGAGCGTGGCGTGCACGATGCCGAGGCCGTCCTCGCCGTGAACCTGTGCGGTCACGGGGCCGGTGCGCATGACGACCGGGGCGGCCGCGGCCTTGATGGAACCGATCGTCATGCGCCGCAGGTAGTGCGTGAGCCGCAGCACGCCGTGGGAGTCGACGCCCCACACGCTCGTCTGCACCAGCGATTCGCCCACCAGCTTCGCTTCGGGCGGCGGCACGCCCACGCGCTCGAGCGACGCCACGGCCCACGCCGCGAGGCGCTCGCGCGAGACGCTTTCCATTATTTTCCGGAGTGGGCGACGATGCGCTGGCGCTGCTCGCCCAGGCCCTGGATGCCGAGCGTCACTACGTCGCCGGGCTTGAGCCAGCCCGGGTTCGGCTTCATGCCCATCGCGACACCCGGCGGCGTCCCGGTGGTGATGATGTCGCCCGGCAGCAGCGTCATGAACTGGCTCACGAACGAGACCAGGTGCGCGCAGTTGAAGATCATGGTGCGGCTGTTGCCGCGCTGGCGCTTCTCGCCGTTCACGTCGAGCCACATGTCGAGAACCTGCGGATCGGTGATCTCGTCGGTGGTTACGAGCCACGGTCCCACGGGACCGAAAGTGTCGCACCCCTTGCCGCGGTCCCACTGCCCGCCCGGTCCCATCTGGAAGGCGCGCTCCGAGACATCGTTCACGACGGTATAGCCCGCGACGTAGTCGAGCGCCTTGCTCTCGGGAACGTACTGGGCCTTGGTGCCGATCACGACGCCCAGCTCCACCTCGTAGTCGAGCTTGGTCGAGCCGCGGGGCTGGATCACCTCGTCGTTGGGGCCGGTGAGGCACGTAGTGGCCTTCATGAACACGATCGGCTCGGCCGGGATCGGCAGGTTCGATTCGGCGGCGTGGTCGCTGAAGTTGAGGCCGATGGCGACGAACTTGCTGATGCCCGCGTAGGGCACGCCCAGGCGCGGGCTGCCGCGCACGATCGGCAGCGTCTCGGGCTTCACGCGCGCCAGGCGCGCGAGGTTGCGCGGCGCCAGCATCGCGTCGTCGATCTGCGTGATGATCTTCGAGAGATCGCGGATGTTGCCATCGTTGTCCGCAAGGCCGGGCTTCTCGCGGCCGGGCGCGCCGTATCGCAGCAGTTTCATGTCGCTCTCCGTTTGCTGGGTTCCCGCCTACGCGGGAACGACGGAGTTTACAGGCTCATCCCGCCGTCGACGTATACCGCCTGTCCCGTCATGAACGACGATTCGTCTGAAACCAGATAGACGAAGGTCTCGGCGATCTCCTCGGCGGTGGCGAGGCGCCCCATGGGCTGGCGCGCCACGAAATCACGGCGTGCCTGCTCGGGATCGGCGAAGGCCTTGATGCGATCGCCCAGGGAGGGGGTATCGACGGTGCCGGGGCAGACGCAATTCACCCGGATTCCCTGCTTCACGTGGTCGATCGCGAGCGCGCGCGTGAAGCCCGCGACCGCGGCCTTGCTCGCCGCATACGCGAGCCGGTTGGGCGCTGCCTTGTCCGATCCCAGCACCGAGGCCATGTTGAGGATGACGCCGCCGCCGTTGGAGGCCATCTTCGGCAGCATCGCCTTCACCATCAGGAACATGCTGCGCACATTGAGGTTGAAGCTGCGATCCCAGTCTTCGACGCGGCAGTCGAGGATATTTCCCTGGTGCACCCATCCCGCGCAGTTGAAGAGGATGTCCACGGCGCCGGTGGCTTCGACGAAGTCGTTCACCTCGCGCTCGTCGGTCACGTCGAGGCGCGAAGCGCGAATCGATTTCTGGCCCGAGAAGCCTTCGAGCAACGTGGTGTTCACGTCGGTCGCCAGCACCGTCGCGCCTTCGCGCGCGAAGGCGAGGGCGGCTGCGCGCCCCATTCCCTGGCCCGCCGCGGTGATCAATGCCTTCTTGCCGTGGAGACGTCCGGCCATGGGAATTTCCTCTGGGAAAGGGTGCTAGGATTGCCGCTGAATTGGCCTGACCACTTTACCAGATGCCCCTTCAAGCCGTCGACACGCGCCGTCTCTATCGACAGATCGCCGACCAGATTGCGGCCCTGATCGAGCGTGGCGAATATGGCGCCGGTGCGCGCCTGCCGCCGGAGCGCGACCTGGCGAAGCAGCTCGGCGTTTCCCGTCCGTCGGTGCGTGAGGCGCTGATCGCCCTCGAGGTGGAAGGCTATGTCGATGTGCGCATCGGCTCGGGCGTCTATGTCGTCGGTCCGCCGCGCACCACGGGCGCGTCGGAGCCGATGAACGAGGACTCGGGACCCTTCGAGCTCATCAAGGCGCGCTGGCTCATCGAAGCCGAGTGCGCGGCGCTCGCGGCCCGCGAAGCCACGCGCGCGCAGGTTCGCGCCATGGAAGACGCCCTCGACGAGATGGACGCGCAGCGCGTGCGCGGCGTCGTGCCCCTCGATGCCGACCGCCGGTTCCACCTGCGCATCGCCGAAGGCAGCGGCAACAGCGCGCTCGCCCTGGTCGTGAAGACGCTGTGGGAGCAGCGCACCGGGCCGCTCTTCCTGCGGCTCGAGCATCACTACGACACGCCCACGCTCTGGGATGTGGCCATCCGCGAGCATCGCGAGATCGTGGCCGCCATCGCGCGCCACGACGCCGGGGGCGCGCGCAGCGCCATGCGGCGTCACATGAACCACGCCGCCAAGCGCTTCAGCAGCAGCTGGGACAAGAGGAAGAGGATGAAATGAGCCCCGCAGAAAAAGACGAATCTCTTGGAGTCCGGCTAACGGCCATGACCCCGCCCGAGGAACACGTATTAAATGACCGGGGCGAGTTCGCCGTCCACGACGAGGCCGTGGACCTGTCGCACTACCGGCTCGAGGACTGGACCTCGTTCGCCATCTTCTGGGTGCTGGCGATCGTGATCTTCTACCAGTTCTTCACCCGCTACGCGCTCAACGACTCGGCCTCGTGGACCGAGGAGATCGCGCGCTACCTGTTGATCGCCACCGCCTTCGTCGGCGCCGCGGTCAACGTGCGCAAGAACAACCACATCCAGGTGGATTTCCTCTACCGCTACCTGCCGCGGGCGGTGTCCCGCCCCCTCTCGACCGCCGTGGACATCCTGCGCATCCTGTTCCTGGCCTATTGCGTGTGGCTCACCATCGCGCTGATGCAGAAGATCGGGGGCAGCCGCATGGCGATCATCGA
>DATLEL010000424.1:0-2657 GCA_035525255.1 Usitatibacter sp. | reverse complement strand
GGTCAACATGGCGCCGGTGATCGAGATGCGCAACCGCTACAAGGAGACGTTCGAGAAGGCGCACGGCGTGAAGCTGGGCTTCATGTCGTTCTTCGTGAAGGCGGTGGTGCACGCGTTGCGCAAGTACCCGGTGGTGAACGCGTCCATCGACGGCAACGACATCGTCTACCACGGCTACTACGACATCGGCATCGCGGTCGGCAGCGAGCGCGGGTTGGTGGTACCGATCCTGCGCAACGCGGACCTCATGTCCATCGCCCAGGTCGAGCAGCAGATCGCGGAGTTCGGCAGGAAAGCCAAGGAAGGCAAGCTCACGCTGGAGGAGCTCACCGGGGGCACGTTCTCCATCTCCAACGGCGGCGTCTTCGGCTCGATGCTTTCCACGCCGATCATCAATCCGCCGCAGAGCGCCATCCTCGGCGTGCACGCCACCAAGGATCGCGCCGTGGTCGAGAACGGGCAGGTCGTGGTGCGGCCGATGAACTATCTCGCGCTCTCCTACGACCACCGCATCATCGACGGCCGCGAGGCGGTGCTGGCGCTGGTGGCGATCAAGGAAGCGCTCGAGGATCCCGCGCGGCTGCTGCTGGACGTCTGACGCGACCGGCCATGGGGCGGCGGCGGAAACTCAAGCTCACGGCCCTCGCCCGGCGCGCGTTCTTCTTCGTCGCGGGTTCGCTCATGGTGGGCTTCCTCGCGGTGTTCCTCAACGCGGTGCTCGCGCTCTACATGCCGCGCCATTTCTCGGTGTCGCTCGCGGTCGGGATCTCGGTGGCGGTGACCTTCTGGCTCCTGCGCCTGCTCAAGCATCCGCCGATGCTGCTGCGCCACGTGCCGCCGCTCGCCGCGGGACTGTGCGCGGGACTGGGCGTGCATATCGCACGCCTGTGGATCAAATAACGGAAAGACCATGCCGCAATCGTTCGATGTCGTCGTCATCGGTGCCGGTCCCGGCGGATACATCGCCGCCGTGCGCGCCGCACAGCTGGGATTCAAGGTCGCATGCGTGGAGGGGTGGAAGAACGCGAAGGGCGAGCTCGCCCTCGGCGGCACCTGCCTCAACGTGGGCTGCATCCCTTCCAAGGCGCTGCTCGCGTCCTCGGAGGAGTTCGAGAAGGCCGGCCATCACCTGGACGCGCACGGCATCAGCGTCTCGGGCGTGAAGATCGACGTGGCCCGCATGCAGGCCCGCAAGGACGCCATCGTCACCAAGATGACCAAGGGTGTCGAGTACCTGTTCAAGAAGAACAAGATCACGTGGATACAGGGGATCGGCAAGCTCACAGGCGGGGGCGATACCTATGCGATCCAGGCCGGCAAGGAAACGCTGCAGGCAACGCACGTGATCATCGCCACGGGCTCCAAGGCCCGCCACCTGCCGAACGTGGCCGTCGACAACGAGACCGTCTGCGACAACGAGGGCGCACTCGCTTTCGGCGCTGTGCCGAAGAAGCTGGGCGTCATCGGTGCGGGCGTGATCGGGCTGGAGCTGGGCAGCGTGTGGCGGCGGCTCGGATCCGAAGTGACGATCCTCGAGGCGCTGCCGGCCTTTCTCGGCGCGGCCGACGAAGCGGTCGCGAAGGAAGCGTGGAAGGTCTTCACCAAGACCCAGGGCCTGGACATCCGCATGGGGGTGAAGATCGACAAGGTCGCCACGCGCAAGGGCGGCGTGGTGGTGGAGTACGCCGATGCGCAGGGCGCCGCGCAGAAGCTCGAGTGCGACAAGCTCATCGTCTCCGTGGGACGCGTGCCGAACACCGACGGGCTCGGCGCGGCGGATGTGGGCCTCAAGGTCGACGGCCGCGGATTCATCGAGGTGGATGGCCACTGCCGCACGAATCTCGCCAACGTCTACGCCATCGGCGACGTGGTGCGCGGGCCGATGCTGGCGCACAAGGCCGAGGACGAGGGCGTGATGGTCGCCGAGCTCATCGCCGGGCAGAAGCCGCACATCGACTACGACACCATCCCCTGGATCATCTACACCTCGCCCGAGATCGCCTGGGTGGGCAAGACCGAACAGCAGGCCAAGGCCGAGGGGCTCGCGGTGAAGACGGGGCAGTTCCCGTTCTCCATCAATGGCCGCGCGCTCGGCATCAACGAGCCCACCGGTTTCGTGAAGATCGTCGCGGATGCCGCCACCGATCGCGTGCTCGGCATGCACATCATCCATGCGCGCGCCTCGGACTTGATCCAGGAAGGCGTCACCACGATGGAATTCGCCGGTGCCGCCGAAGACATCGCCCGCATCGTGCACGGCCATCCGACCCTCTCGGAGGTAGTGAGGGAGGCGGCGTTGGCGGTGGATAAGCGTGCACTGAACATGTAGGGGGCGAGGAATTGCCTACCTCGACGCAACCCGCTGAAAACCTGCCGGCTCCCGGCGACGGCCTCGACGAGGAAGTCGATGCGAGCGAGTTCAGCGGCCCGCTGGAGTGGTACTGGCATTTCAGCCAGCGGGGGGACTTCCAGACCGACAGCGAGCAGCTGCGCGTGCTGGAGAGGCTGCAGGGATTGTTCGAAGAGCTGGAGGATTACCGCCAGTACCGCGCCGGCAGGCTGAATCGGCTTGTGACCAACCTCGGCGCGGGCCGGAAGCCGCCGCGCGGCATGTACATCTGGGGCGGCGTCGGGCGCGGCAAGTCGCTGATGATGGA
>DATLEL010000403.1:0-5673 GCA_035525255.1 Usitatibacter sp. | reverse complement strand
CGACAACGCCACGCAGTTCCGCACCCAGTACGGCAACATCTCCACCGCCAGCATCGGCGCCATCCAGCGCGGACTGCTGGCGCTCGAGACGCAGGGGGGCGACAAGCTGTTCGGCGAGCCCGCGCTCGCGCTCGAAGACCTCATGCAGTCGGTGGGCGGCCGCGGCGTGATCAACATCCTCGCGGCCGACAAGCTGCTCTCCAACCCGCGCGTGTACGCGACGCTGCTGCTGTGGCTCCTGTCGGAGCTCTTCGAAACACTCCCGGAAGTGGGTGACCCCGAGAAGCCCAAGCTGGTGTTCTTCTTCGACGAGGCGCACCTCCTCTTCACCGACGCGCCCAAGGAGCTCCTCGAGCGCATCGAGCAGGTGGTCCGCCTGGTGCGCTCCAAGGGCGTCGGCGTGTACTTCGTCACGCAGAATCCGCTCGATGTCCCGCAGACCGTCCTGGGCCAGTTGGGAAATCGCGTGCAGCATGCGCTGCGTGCGTTTACCCCACGCGACCAGCAGGCGGTGAAGGCCGCCGCCACCACGTTCCGGCCCAATCCGAAGCTCGACGTGGAGAAGGTGATCGGCGAGCTCGCGGTGGGCGAGGCGCTGGTGTCGTTTCTCGACGAGAAGGGCCGGCCCAACGTGGTGGAGCGCGCGTTCATCATTCCCCCGGCCTCGCGCCTGGGCCCGCTGTCGGCCGAGGAGCGCCGCAAGGTGATCGACGGCTCGCTCGTGGCGGGGCACTATGAGAAGAGCGTCGATCGCGAATCGGCCTACGAGCAGCTGAAGACGCGCGCCCACGCGAAGGGCGTGGACGGCACGACGCCGGGCGCATCGTCGGGGGGCCTGGGAGGCATCCTCGATTCCCTAGGGCTTCCGGGAGGCGGGGGCGGGTCCAAGGGGCGCACACGCGAGTCCCCCCTGGAGGCGGCAGCGAAGAGCGCCGCGCGCGCGATGGGCAGCGAAGTCGGCCGGCGAATCATCCGCGGCGTGCTGGGCTCGATCCTCGGCGGCCGGAAGTAACAGGGGAGGCACATGGCGAAGACCGGGGAGCGCAAGGCGCAGATCCTGCAGACCCTCGCGGCTATGCTGGAAAATCCGAAGGGCGAGCGCATCACCACCGCGCTCCTCGCGGCGCGCCTCGACGTGTCGGAGGCCGCGCTCTACCGCCACTTCGCCAGCAAGGCGCAGATGTTCGAGGGCCTGATCGAATTCATCGAGCAGACGGTCTTCGGGCTGGTGAACAAGATCCAGGCCGAGGAGCCCGACCCGATGAAGCAGGTGGAAGCGACCATCGCCACGCTGCTGGGCTTCGCGCAGAAGAATCCCGGCATGACGCGGGTGTTGATCGGTGACGCGCTGGTGAACGAGGACGAGCGCCTGCAGGCGCGCGTGAACCAACTGCTCGATCGCCTCGAGGCGAGCCTGCGGCAGAGCGCGCGCCTGGCGGTCACGGCGGGGACGCTGCCCGCGGACTGGGATGTCGCCTCCTATGCCAACGCCGTCATCGCCTTCGTCGTCGGCCGCTGGCACCAGTTCGCCAAGAGCGGCTTCAAGCGCCCGCCCATGGAGGGCTGGGCGCAGCAGTGGCGCGTATTCGCGGCGTGAGATGCTGCCGGAGATCGAGACCGCACGGCTGACGCTGCGGCTCGCCCGCCCGTGCATGTCCCGGGCCATGGCGAGCTTCCTGGTGGAGAACTTCCCCGGCCACCTCGACCGCTGGTCGCCTCCCGCCTCGGCGGCCATGTTCACCGAAGCGTTCTGGGCGGAGCGCCTGGGGCTCGCGGCCGGCGAGCTCGAGGCGGGACGCGCGGTGCGCTTCGTGCTGCAGCGCCGCGGCAGCCCCGAAGACTCCGCGCTCATAGGCACCGCGAACTACACCAACATCGTGCGCGGCGCGTTCCACGCCTGCCATCTCGGCTACCAGGTGGCGCGCGAGCACCAGGGCCAGGGGTTGATGGGCGAAGCGCTGCGCGCGGGCAATGCCTTCATGTTCGAGGCGATGCGCCTGCATCGCATCATGGCCAATTTCCGCCCCGAGAATGAGCGCAGCCGGCGGCTCGCGCAGCGCCTGGGTTTCGTGGAGGAAGGCCTCGCGCGCAATTACCTCTTCATCGACGGCGCGTGGCGCGACCACATCCTCACCTCGCTCACGAATCCCGCCTACGACGACTCGTGGGTGGCGCCGCGCTAGCGCGGCTCAGTCGTCGCCCAGCGCGTCCTGCAGCAGCAGTGCCACGTTGGCGGGGCGGTGGCTGGGGGGATGGAAGGTGATCTGGCGGCAGAGGCGGTCATAGCGGCCGAAGAGGCCCTCGAGCGATGCCGCCCCGAGGTTGAAGACCCCGTAGCGATAGCTGCCGAGCCATTTCATCTCGCGGGCGAGGTCCGCGCCGCGCTTGGGATACAGCATGAGGCGTATGTCGGGGTTGGCCGCCTGCAGCTCGGCCACTTCGCGCTTCGCCGGCCAGCGCGACAGGCCCTCGCCCGCCAGGTCGCGCAGCACGAAGCTCGCGGCATGGCGGTCCCGGCCCTGGCGGTGGCGCACCACGGGCTCGCGCCCCGCGTGCACATCCAGCATCGTCTCGAAGAAGCTGTAGCCGTCGACGCGCTCGATCAGGTCGAAGAACTGTCCGGCAGCGCGCGGGTTGATCTCGATCACGCGTGGGGCGCCCGTGGCCGGATCGAGGCGCATCTCCACGTTGAACATGCCGTTGTCGAAGCCGATGCCCTCGACCAGGCGCACCGCCAGCGCGTCGATGCGCTGCAGCTGCTCCGCGGGGAGCGCCGACGGGTACTGGAAGCGCTGGAACTGGTCGGTGCCGGGATACATGATCGAGTCCACGGTGCCGAGCATCGTCGCCTTGCCGTTGCGCACGAAGCCATTGGCGGTCACCTGGCGCCCATGGATCAGACCCTCGCACACCATGCTGAAGGGGTCCTCGGTGAGGGTCGAGTGGGCGCGCATCACCTGCGCGAACGGCCGAACCAGGCGATCGATGATGGCGCCCTCGAACCACGCGAAACGCGTGTGCCGGTGCAGCTGCGCGAACGAGTCCACGCGGCGCGCGAGCACCGAGAACGCGGCCTTGGCGGGCTTCACGTAGAACGGGAAGGCGATGGGCACGTCCTGCGGCTTGTCGAAGCCGCGCCGGATCAGGCCGAAGTGGGTATTGGCCTCGGGCGCGATGCGGTGGAACGCCTGGCGCGCGTAGAACTTGTGCTGGATCGCGAGCACCGCGGCGAGCGGCGTGAACGGCAGGCCGAGGCGCTCGGCGATGAGCGAGGCGAGGAACGGGCCGAATTGCTCGTCCGACGTGACCACCGCCTCCAGCCCCACCGCGCGGTACTTGCGCACCATGCGCTCGACGAAGCGCAGCGCATCGAAGGTGAAGAGGCGCGCGTTGTCGGGGAAGCTGAAGAGGTCGAAGCCCTCGAAGCGGAAGTCGAAGCGCTCCCGGTAGCGGGGATCGAGCGCCGCCGCTCGGTCCCACTCGTCCGGGAATAGCACCAGGATTCGTCGCGCCATGGCCCTATTGTACGGGCGTGGAGCGCGCCCCGACGGGGCGCTCAGCCGAGCGAATCGGCCCAGATGTTGCGCGCCCAGCTCATGGCGTAGGCCCCTTCGGCCTCGTTCATGGCGGAGGAGAGCCCGCCCGCGCCCGGCACCGCCTTGAACGTGCGGTCGTTGATGTCGTACTTGTGCACCGAGGCGACGTGGATCGCGAGCTTGTCCGACACCATGCTGTAGCAGGTGTTGACCAGCACCGGGGATGGATTGGGCGATTCCCCGCTCAGCAGGTTGACCACGGCGGCGGCGCAGACCTTGGCGTGTCCGTTCGCCATGGTGGCGGACTTGGGCATCGCGGGAGCGATCTGCAGCGAGTCGCCCAGCACGTGCACCCCCTTGGCAGCGCGTGACTCGAAGGTCGTCCAGTCGACCTCGCACCAGCGCCGGTTCGCGGTGATGAACGCGGCCGCGATATTGCCCGCCTTCATCGGTGGCAGCACGTTCAGGACGTCGGCCTTCATGTCGCCGAACTCGAGCTTCACGGTGCTCGCCACCGCGTCCACGTCGATCGCCTTGCTGTTGCCGCGGTACTCGATCATCCCGGGATAGAGGTCCGCCCAGGCCTTCTTGAAGAGCGCGCCCTTGGAGGTCACGTCGGGGTTCGCATCCAGCACCAGAACCTTGCCGCGCGGCTTGGCTGCCTTGAAGTAGGCCGCCACCTGGCAGGCGCGCTCGTAAGGGCCCGGCGGGCAGCGATAGGGGGCTTCCGGGATCGCGAGCACGTAGGTGCCCCCGTCGGGCATGGCCTCGAGCTGCCGGCGCAGCTGCGCCGTCTGCGGACCCGCCTTCCAGGCATGCAGCACGCGCTCCTGGGCCCCCGCCGCGGACATGCCCGGCAGCGCCTCCCACATGAAATCGACGCCGGGGGAAAGGATCACGCGGTCGTAGGCAACGGCCTCGCCGCGGGCGAGGCGCACCTGGCGCTTTTCCACGTCGATGGCCGTTGCCGTATCCCGCACTACCCTCACCCCATGCCTGGCGAGGCCCGAATAAGGCACCGTGATGTCGCCCATCGCGCGGAAGCCGCCGAGGACCATGTTCGACAGCGGGCACGAGACGAACGCCTCGTTGGGCTCGACCAGCACGACGTCGATCTCGGCGTCGAGCATGCGGATGTACTTGGCGGCCGTGGCGCCGCCATAGCCGCCACCCACGACCACCACGCGCGCCTTGGGCGTGCCGCCGCCGGCCACTCCCGCGCACCCCGCCAGCCCCGTCAGCGCCGCGCTCGCGACGCCCGCCTTGAGGAAATCCCTGCGTTGCATCTTCATGGTCGGCCTCAGCGCGCCTGCGTGGAGAAGTAGTCGGCGATGGCGGCGACCTCGGCGTCGCTGAAGCCCTTCGCGATCTGGTGCATCACCGTCGCCGGCCGCTGCCCGCCCTTGAATTGCGCCATCGCCTGGGCGATCTCATCCTTCGAGCGCCCGGCGAGTCCCGGCACCGCGGATTGCGCGGCCGCGTTGCCATTGGTGCCGTGGCATGCGGTGCATGTCGCCGCCATGCCGCGCACGCCAGCCCGCGTCATGTTCGCGGGGGCGAAGCTGGGCGCCGGCGGGGCAGCCTGCTGGGCGATGGCGCAGGGAAGCGCGCACGAAGCCAGCACCAGGATCACGGTGGCGAAACGCATTGTCATGGGTGGTCCTCGGTCGAGCGGGGCAGATGAGGATAGCGCAAGTCCACCCAGCCCAAAGCGAAACGCCCGCTTGCGCGGGCGTCCCGGTTCGCTTGCCTCGGACTCCTAGGCGGATTCCACCGGCTCGGGTGGCTGCTGCGCCGACTGCGCGATGTCCAGCAGCACCTGGTTGTTGTCGTCCAGGTCGATGGTGACGCGGCCGCCGTTGGCGAGCTTGCCGAACAGCAGCTCGTCGGCGAGCGCGCGGCGGATCGTGTCCTGGATGAGGCGCGCCATGGGACGCGCGCCCATCAGCGGGTCGAATCCATTCTTGGCGAGGTAGCCCTTCAGCTTCTCGGTGAAGATGGCCTCGACCTTCTTCTCGGCCAGCTGCGCCTCGAGCTGCATCAGGAACTTGTCCACCACGCGCAGGATGATCTTCTCGTCCAGCGCCGCGAAGGACACCACCGCATCGAGGCGGTTGCGGAACTCCGGCGTGAAGAG
>DATLEL010000369.1:0-3509 GCA_035525255.1 Usitatibacter sp. | reverse complement strand
ACGGGAAGAGGGGCAACACATGACGCGGAAATCCAACACCCTGTCCCACGCCGTTCGCGCGGCGCTGGGCGCGAGCGTGGCGCTGGGTCTCGCGCTGCCGGTCGCGGCGCAGCAGGCGCAGAAGGTCGAGAAGATCGAGGTCACCGGCTCCAACATCAAGCGCATCGAGGGCGAGACCGCGCTGCCGGTGCAGATCATCACCCGCGAGGAGATCGAGAAGACCGGGGCGACCACCACCGAGCAGTTCCTGCTCACGCTGTCGGTCGCCATGAGCAACAACGCCAACACCGCCGCCACCAACTCCGGCTCGGCGACCGCGGGCATCTCCTCGGTCTCGCTGCGTGGCCTGGGCTCCAACCGCACGCTGGTGCTGGTGAACGGCCGGCGCATGCCCGCGTACGGCACCATCACCGACAGCGTCTCCGTGGACGTGAACACCATTCCGCTTGCCGCGGTGGACCGGGTGGAGATCCTCAAGGACGGCGCCTCGGCGATCTACGGCAGCGACGCGATCGCCGGCGTCATCAACTTCATCCTGCGCAAGGACTACCGCGGCGCGGAAGCCAACGTGCGCTACTCCAAACCCGAGCATCCCAATGGCCAGGTCACGCGGGTCGACGCGAGCGCGGGCTTCGGCGACCTCTCCACCGACCGCTTCAACGTGCTGGTGGTGGGCAGCTACCAGAAGGACAAGGCGCTCTACGGCCGTGACCGCGACTTCGCCCGAAGCGGCATCAACGCGGGCGCGTTGAACGACACCAGCTCGGGCAACACCTTCCCCGCCAACATCGTGCTGCCCGACGGGACCCAGCTGAACCCCGCGGCGCCCAACTGCGCGCCCTCGGTCGCGTCACCGCTCTTCCCGCCGACGCGCTGCCGCTTCGATCCCTCGCCGCTGGTGTCCCTCGCGCCCGAGGCGAAGCGCGGCAACCTCTACGCGGCGGGTCGCTTCGCGCTCACGCCGAGCTGGGAGCTATTCGCCGAAGCGTCGTACGCCAAGACCGAGCAGACCACGGTGATCCAGCCGGTGCCGCTCTCCGACCAGTTCGCGCTGCCGCCGTCGCACCCGCTCTTCAACGTGGCGCCCTACAACGGCTTCTCGACCATCGTCCTGTCGGCGAGCAGCCCGTACTACCCGCGCGCCTTCATCCAGGCGGCCACGGGCGGCGCCACGCCCGATGTGCTGGTGCGTTACCGTTCCGTGGTCACCGGTAACCGCAGCATCACCGACATCGTCGAGCAGCCGCGCCTCGTGGCCGGCATCTCGGGGACCGCGGCCAGCTGGGACGTCGAGGCGGGCTACCTTCACGTGGAGAGCAAGCTCACCGAGCGCGTGAACTCCGGTTATCCGTCGCAGACCGCGATCCTGCCGCTGCTCAACAGCGGGCAGGTGAACTTCTTCGGCGACAACACCCCGCAGGTCCAGGCGCTCATCGACGCGACGCAGTTCCATGGCGACGCGTACAACGTGAAGAACTCGGTGGACAGCCTCGCCGCCAAGGCTTCGCGCGACCTGCTGCGCATGGGCGCGGGCTCGCTCGCGATCGCCGTGGGGGCGGAGCTCCGGACCGAGAAATTCGACGTCGATCCCAGCCTCACCATCCAGTCGGGCGACATCTCCGGCTACGGCGGCAACTTCCTGCCGGTGCATCGCTCGCGCGACGTGAAGTCCGTCTTCAGCGAGCTCAACGTGCCGGTGGGGCGCGCGCTCGAGGCGAATTTCGCCGTGCGCTGGGACGATTACGAGGGCACCGGCAGCAAGACCACGCCCAAGGCAAGCATCAAGTTCCAGCCCACGCGGCAGCTGCTGCTGCGCGCGGCGATCGGCAAGGGCTTTCGCGCGCCCAGCCTGAACGACCTCTATCAACCCAACCTCTCCGGCGTGAGCGCCCCCGGCCTCAACGACACGCTGCGCTGTCCCACCACCGGCAGCTCCAACGACTGCCAGACCCAGTTCCCGGTGCTGACGGGAGGCAACGCCGGATTGAAGCCCGAGGAATCCACCAACACCAACGTGGGCTTCCTCTTCGAGCCGAGCAACATGTTCTCCTTCGGCGTCGATGCGTTCCGCATCAACGTGAAGAACACGATCCTCAACGGCATCGTCGCCAACACCATCCTCGCCGACCTCGACCAGTTCGGCTACCTGGTGACGCGCGGCCCGGTGCAATCGGCGTTCCCCAACCTGCCGGGTCCCATCGTGCAGATCGACCAGACCAACCTGAACCTGGGCGAGACGCGCGTGCAGGGCTACGACATCGACGCCAAGCTGCGGCTGCCGGTGGTGGGAGGGCGGCTCACGGTCGCCTTCAACGGGACGTATTTCCAGAAGTACCAGATCCAGAACATCGACGGCACCTTCACCGAGACCGTGGGCACCATCGTCGGCACCACCGGCTTCGGCGGTGTCACGCCGCGGTGGCGGCACTACGTCGCCGCGGACTGGAGCCGCGGGCCGTGGAGCTTCACGCTGTCGCAAAGCTTCCAGCTGGGCTACAAGGACCTGGCGGGCACGTTCGAGGATCCGTCGGAGGCGGGTTTCAAGCTGCGGCGCGTCGGCTCGTACGAGATCTACGACGTGCAGGCGGGTTATCGCGGCATTCGCAACGTGAAGCTGGCGGCGGGCATCCGCAACCTGCTCGACCGCGCACCGCCGTATACCAACGCCGGCGGGCAGAACTACTTCCAGGGCGGATACGACCCCACCTACGTCGATCCTCGCGGCCGCACCTTCTACGTGGCCCTCGGCTATACCTTCCGCTAGCCCAGTAATCAAGCGTTTGCAATGAACGGGGCCCTACGGGGCCCCGTTGTTTTTCGCTTATGATCGGACCGCACGCGGCAAACAGCGGCGAATCGCGGACCGATGAAAAAATTACCGACGCGCAGGATTCTCACGGCGGCACTGGCTTTCACCTGCGGTCCGCTCGCTGCACAGGAGCCGTTGCGGGTCGCCCAGCTCTCGGAGCTCGCGGACCTGAGCCTCGAGCAGCTGACCAACATCACCGTCACTTCCGCCTCGCGCCGCGCGGAGCGCGTGATCGAGGCGCCCGCTGCCATATTCGTCCTCACCGCCGAGGACATCCGCCGCTCCGGCGCCACCACGCTGCCCGAGCTGCTGCGCCTCGCGCCCAACCTGCAGGTGGTGCGCGCCGATACCAGCCAGTACGTCGTCACGGCGCGCGGCAATATCTCCGGCACCGCCAACAAGATGCTGGTGCTGATCGACGGCCGGACCGTCTACACCCCGCTCTTCGCCGGTGTCTTCTGGGACGCGCAGAACGTGATGATCGAGGACCTCGAGCGTGTCGAGGTGATCAGCGGCCCGGGCTCGACCCTGTGGGGGGCGAATGCCGTCAACGGGGTGATCAACATCACCACCAGGTCCGCCGCCAAGACCCAGGGCACGCTCGTCGCCCTCGGCGGCGGCAACGAGGAGCGCGGCATCAGCGCGCGCTCAGGCGGCAAGGGCTCCGACGATTCGAGCTACCGCATCTACGGCAAGTACT
>DATLEL010000017.1:0-2849 GCA_035525255.1 Usitatibacter sp. | reverse complement strand
GCGGAGATCGGCATCTCGACCAACAAGCTGCACGCACGCGGGCCCGTGGGGCTCGAGGGGCTCACCTCGCAGAAATGGATCGTGCTGGGCGACGGGCACGTGCGCGGCTGACTTGGCGACGCGCGCGACGGCCGCACCGCTAGGCCTCTTCGGCGGAACCTTCGACCCGGTCCACAACGGGCACCTGAGGCTCGCTACGGAGCTCGCCGAGGCGTTCCACCTGGAGCGCGTCATCTTCATCCCCGCGGGGCTCCCGTACCATCGCGGCCGCGATGCACATGCCACCAGCGACCAGCGGCTCACGATGCTCAAGCTCGCCACGGCACGCGACGCGCGCTTCGACGTCGACGACCGCGAGCTGCGCCGCGAAGGCGAGACCTACACCTACGACACGCTCGCGGAGATCCGACGCGAGCGCGGCCCCGACGTGCCACTCGTGTTCCTCACGGGATCCGACGCCTTCGCCCGCATCGACACCTGGAGCCGCTGGACACAGCTCTTCGACCTCGCCCACTTCGCGGTCGCCATCCGTGCCGGCGATGCCGAATGGTTCTCCAAGGGCCCCGGTGCCATCCCCAAGGACGCCTGGCCGCGCATCACCTTGAATATGCGGGAGCTTCTGGGCGCCCCCGCCGGACGGATCATGACCTTTTCCATGACGCCGCTCGCCATTTCCTCGACCACCATCCGAACTCTGGTGGCCGAAGGAGCGTCCATCCGTTATCTCACTCCGGACCCCGTGGTGGAGTACGTCCGCTCGCACCAGCTGTACGTGCGCGCGCCGCAAGAAACCGCCACCCTCCCCGATACCGACCGATGAAGAAACTCACGACGCTGGGCAAGAAGAAGCTGGTGATCACCGCGCTGGAGGACATCAAGGCCCACGACATCCAGGCGATC
This sequence comes from Usitatibacter sp., assembly GCA_035525255.1. Taxonomy (GTDB): domain Bacteria; phylum Pseudomonadota; class Gammaproteobacteria; order Burkholderiales; family Usitatibacteraceae; genus Usitatibacter. Next base: position 1,949 of record DATLEL010000017.1, on the reverse strand, counting down.
GACGTGCGCAAGGTGACCTCGATCTTCGACTGGATCATCGTGGCGAGCGCCGATTCCGCACGCCAGACGAAGGCGCTCGCGCGGCACGTGCACAACTCCTTGAAGGAGGCGGGCTCCGGAATCATCGGTACCGAGGGCGAGGAGAGCGGCGACTGGGTGCTGGTCGACGGAGGTGACGTGGTGGTCCACGTGATGCAGCCCGCGGTACGCGAGTACTACAACCTCGAAGAGCTGTGGTCCGAGGGCAAGTTCGAGGAGGTGGTCAATTCGACCGCGCCCGTGCCTGCCGCGCGCCGCCGGCCGCCGCCACGTCCATCGGCCGCGGCGAAGCGCGACGCGGCCTGAGCCCCGCGCGTGCGGGTGACGATCCTGTCGGTCGGGCACAAGATGCCGGCATGGATCCAGGAGGGCTTCAACGAATACACGCGCCGCATGCCGCCGGAGATCCGCGTCGAGCTGGCGGAGCTGAAGCCCGGCAAGTCGAAGGTGGATGAAGGCCGGAGCATTCTCGAGGCGCTGCCCGAGGGCTCCACGGTGCTGGCGCTGGACGAGCACGGCAAGGCCGTCACGACGCAGGGTCTCTCGGTCATGCTCTCGGAATGGATGCGCGACGCGACCTACCCTTGCTTCGTCATCGGCGGCGCCGACGGGCTCTCGGATGAAGTGAAGCAGCGCGCGGCGAAGCTGGTGTCCCTCTCCTCGCTCACGCTTCCACACCAGATGGTCCGCGTGCTGCTCGCCGAACAGCTGTACCGCGCATGGTCGATCCTCGCGCGCCATCCGTACCATCGCGAATGACCCCGATCGTCTTCCTGCCCGGATTCGACGGCGCCGGCGAGCTACGGCGCGAATTCACGGACGCGTTGCGGGAGCACCACGACGTGCGCGCCGTGAGTTACCCGCATGTGGCACTCGGCACGCTCGATCGCTATCGCGAGCACGCCATGGCCCACGCGCCCGTCGACTGGCGGCCGATCCTGGTGGCGGAGTCTTTCTCGGGGCTGGTAGCAACGCGCTGGGCAGCGGTCGACTCACGCGTGCGCGCGCTGGTGCTGTGCGGTTCGTTCGCGCGCAATCCGGTGGGCTTCGCGGCAGGCTTGGGCGCGGCATTCCCGGCGATGGTGAAGCGCGGCCCGATGGTGTTCGCGCCGTTTGCCGCTGCCTCGGGCGATGCTGCGCGAGTGCGCTGGTCGGCGGCGCTTGCCAAGGCAATGAGCGAGCTGCCGCCGGCGGTGGTGGCCGAGCGGCTGCGCCTGATCGCGGCGGAGGATATCGGGCCTACGCTGCGCGCGCTCGACATCCCGGTGCTGCTGGTGCAGTTCGACGATGACGACGTGATCGGCGGGCGTGCCCGTGCCCACCTGGAAACGGTCTGTCACAATGCGCAGGTGCTTCGCCTGCCGGGGCCGCATTTCTCCATCGAGACGCGGCCGCGGGAATCCGCCGCCGCGATCGGCGCGCGTATCCGGCAGCTCCCAGACCGTAACGCCTGAGCGGAGGTCCATGATCTACCTTGCATCACGCAGCCCGCGGCGCCGCGAGCTGCTCATGCAGATCGGCGTGAAGTTCGAGCCGCTGCTGTTCCGCGAAGGACCGCGGCAGGACGTGGAGACCGACGAAGGAGTGCGTCCCGATGAGCAGCCCGACGAATACGTGCGCCGCGTAGCGCAGCTCAAGTGCGAGACCGCGTGGCAGCGCGTCGTGATGCGACGCGGCCTGCGGCGCATGCCCGTGCTCGCCGCCGACACGACCGTGGAGCTGACCGGAGTCATCCTTGGCAAGCCCGCGGACCGCGACGACTCGGAGCGCATGCTGCGCCTCCTCGCGGGCACGCAGCACCGCGTATTGACCGCCGTGGCGCTCAAGTTCGAGACGCGCTTCGAGATGGCAGTGAGCGAATCGCTGGTCACTTTCGCCCCGCTCGACGAAGCGCGCATCGCCGCCTACGC
>DATLEL010000324.1:0-2136 GCA_035525255.1 Usitatibacter sp. | reverse complement strand
CCAGCTGGAAGTGCCCGAGGGCATGAGCCTCATCGCGCGCACCGCCGGCATCGGCCGCAGCGCCGAAGAGCTCCAGTGGGACCTGAACTACCTCCTGCAGCTGTGGCACGCCATCGAGAAGGCCGCCGAGGAAGAGAAGGGCCCGTGCCTCATCTATCTCGAGTCGAGCCTCGTGGTGCGCGCCATCCGCGACCTCTTCCAGCCCGAGATCGGCGAGATCCTGATCGACACGCCGGCGATCTACGACCAGGCGGTCTCGTTCATGAGCACGGTGATGCCGGCCAACGTGAACAAGGTGAAGTACTACGGCGACGACATTCCGCTCTTCTCGCGCTTCCAGATCGAGCACCAGATCGAAAGCGCCTACCGCCGCGACGTGACGCTGCCCTCGGGCGGCGCCATCGTCATCGACCACACCGAAGCGCTGGTGTCCGTCGACGTGAACAGCGCGCGCGCGACGCGCGGCCACGACATCGAGCAGACCGCGTTCAATACCAACTGCGAAGCCGCGGACGAAGTCGCCCGCCAGCTGCGCCTGCGCGACCTGGGCGGCTTGATCGTGATCGACTTCATCGACATGGAGAGCGCGAAGAACCAGCGCGAGGTCGAGAACCGCCTGCGCGATGCGCTGCGCCACGACCGCGCCCGCGTGCAGATCGGCAAGATCTCGCGCTTCGGCCTGCTGGAGCTGTCGCGCCAGCGGCTGCAGCCGTCGCTGGAAGAGACCACCCATTCGCCCTGCCCGCGCTGCCACGGCACGGGCTACATCCGCGACACCGCCTCCACGGCGCTCCACGTCCTGCGCATCCTGCAGGAGGAGGCCATGAAGGAGAACACCGCCGCCATCCACGCGCAGGTGCCGGTCGATGTCGCCACCTACCTGCTGAACGAGAAGCGCAGCGAGATCTTCCAGATCGAGGCGCGCCTCAAGGTCGCGGTGCTGCTGATCCCGAACCCGCACCTCGAGACGCCGAATTACCAGGTAGAGCGCCTGCGCCACGACGCGCCGGAGCTGGACATCCAGACGCCGAGCTACGAGCGCGTCATCACGCCGGCCGAGGAAGTGCCGGTGTCGCCGATCAAGAGCGCCGAGAACAAGCCGCCGCGCCCCGAGCCGCTGGTGAAGGGCATCACGCCGGCCCAGCCGGCGCCGATGGCGGCGGATCCCGTCGCCGAGACGCGCGAGAGCCGCGAGGCGCGCGCGAGCGCACGCCGTCCCGTTGCCCCGGTGGCCACCGCAGCTCCGCGCGTCGCGGAGTCGCCCGGGTTGCTCGACCGTTTGTTCGGCTGGCTCAAGAAGCCGGCTGAAAGTGCGCCGGCTCCCGTGCGCGCACCCACCCCCACGCCGGCGCTCGAGGATCGTGCCGCCCGTGAGCGCGGCAACGAAGGCCGCGGCCGCGGCCGTGGCGAGGGCCGTGGTGGCCAGGGCCGCGGCGAAGGACGCGGTGCCGGACGCGGCGACAATCGCGGCGAAGGACGTGGCCGCGGTGATCGTCCGCAGCAGGGCCGTCCCGAGGGTCAGCAACAGCCGCGCCGCGATGGACGTGGCGGTGAAGGCCGCAACGAGCCGCGTGGCGACCGCAATGAGCCGCGTGGCGACCGCAACTCGCCGCGTGGCGAAGGCCGTGGCGAGGCCCATGGCGAAGGCCGTGGCGAGCCGCGCCGTGACGAAGGCGCTCCGCGCCCGCAGCAGCAGCAACGCCCGCCGCGTCCCGCGCCCGAGCCCGTCCGCAGCGAAGCCGCGGACGAGGCGATCGACTCGCGTCCGCCGGGCGCCGAAGCGCCGGGCCATGGCGACAACGGGGACGGCGGTCCGCGCCGGCGCCGTCGCCGCGGTGGCCGTGGTGGAGCCGATCGTGGGGAACGTCCCGAGCGTGGCCCGCGTGACGCCGCGACACCGGATGATTCGCAGAACCGCGAGCTGTTCGGGCAGGAAGGCGCCGAGCAGCCGGCGCGCGAATCCCAGGAGGCGCGCGAGCCCATGGAGCAACGCCCGCCGCGCGAGCCGCGTGGACAGCGCGAACCGCGTGAAGCCCGCGAGCCCCGTGAAGCCCGAGAGCCGCGTGAGGTTCGCGAGCCACGCGAGCCCCGTCCGCCGCGTGAGCCGCGCGAGCAACGCGAGCCTCGTGAAGCGCG
>DATLEL010000308.1:0-7339 GCA_035525255.1 Usitatibacter sp. | reverse complement strand
CGCAGCTTGGCCACGTCGATGTCGAGCATCATCACCACGAACAGGAACAGCACCATCACCGCGCCCACGTACACGAGGACCAGCGTGATCGCCAGGAACTCGGCGTAGAGCAGCAGCCACAGCCCCGATGCGGTGACGAAGGACAGCACCAGCAGTAGTGCCGCGTGCACCGGGTTCCTCACCAGCACCACGCCGAGCGCCGATGCCAGCAGCACGAAGCCGAAGCCGTAGAAGAGGATGAGCGGAATGTTCATCACCGGTAGCGCGCGTCCTCGGAGCGGGCGGCGGCGAGCATCGGCTCGTACTTGTCGCCGATGGCGAGCAGCATCGGCTTGGTGTAGATGAGGTCGCCGCGCTCCTCGCCGTGGTACTCGAGCACGTGCGTCTCGACGATGGAATCCACCGGGCAGCTCTCCTCGCAGAAGCCGCAGAAGATGCACTTCACGAGATCGACGTCGTAGCGCGTGGTGCGGCGCGTGCCGTCGTCGCGCTGCTCGCTCTCGATCGTGATGGCGAGCGCGGGGCACACCGCCTCGCAAAGCTTGCAGGCGATGCAGCGCTCTTCCCCGTTGGGATAGCGGCGCAGGGCATGCAGCCCGCGAAAACGCACCGATGCCGGCGTCTTCTCCTCGGGAAACATGACGGTGATCTTGCGGGCGAACATGTGCCGCCCGGTGAGCCGCAAGCCTTTCAGCAGCTCGGAGAGCAGCAGGCTGGAGGCGATGTCCTTCACGCGCGTGAGCATGGCTATTTCCCGAACCAGATCGAGAACGGGACGGTGCTGGCGATGGGCTCCATCATCATCACGCCGGTGACCGCGATCCACACGAGCGTGATGGGGATGAAGACCTTCCAGCCGAGCCGCATGATCTGGTCGTAGCGGTAGCGCGGGAAAGAGGCCCGCACCCAGAGGAAGACGAACATGAGGAAGGCGACCTTGGCGATCAGCCACCAGATACCCGGGGCCGCGAGCCACGAAATCGGCGCGGCCGCGTCGCGCAACGCCGCGAAGTCGAACGGCGACAGCCAGCCGCCCATGAACACCAGGCTCGACACGAACGAGATCAGGATCATGTTCGCGTACTCGGCGAGGAAGAACACCGCGAACATCATTCCCGAGTACTCGACGTGGAAGCCGGCGACGATCTCGCTCTCGCCTTCGGCCACGTCGAACGGGTGGCGGTTGGTCTCGGCGAGGCCCGCGATGTAATGAATGATGAACAGCGGAAACAATGGCAGCCAGAACCACTCGAGGAAGCCGTAGTCGCCCTGCTGGCGCGCCACGATCTCCGAAAGCCGCATGCTCTGCCCCGCCATGAGCGCGCCGACGAGCGCGAAGCCCATGGCGAGCTCGTAGGAGACCATCTGCGCGGAGGCGCGCAGGGCCCCCAGGAAGGCGTACTTCGAATTCGAGGCCCAGCCGGCGATGATCACGCCGTAGATGCCCATGGAGGTGAGCGCGAGCATGACGAGGATGCCCGCGTCCACGTTGGCGATCACCCAGTCCGGCGTGAACGGGATGATGGCCCAGGCGGCCAGCGCGGGCGCGACCGCGATCACCGGAGCCAGCAGGAAGAGCGCCTTGCTGGAGCCCGTCGGAACGAGCTGCTCCTTGGTGAGCAGCTTGATGGCGTCGGCGATGGGCTGGAGGATGCCCTTGTAGCCCACGCGGTTCGGGCCCTTGCGCACCTGGATCCAGCCGATCACCCAGCGCTCGATCAGCTGGTAGTACAGGACCATGAAGATCACCGGCGCCAGCACCATCACGATCATCGCGAGCGTGCTGCCGACGAAGTAGACCTGCGGGCCCCAGTCGGCGCCGAAGGTCGAGTTGGCATGGGCCTGGGTCCAGCTGCGCAGGGAGTCGACGAAGCTCATGCGGCGACGCTCTCCTGGACCTTCTCGATGGTGATCGCGCCCTCGCCGAGCGCCGCGGTCTCGGGGATGCCGCGCGCGATGCGCACGGCGCCTTCCGGCAACGTCGCATCGAGTACCACCGGCAGCAGCGCTTCTCCGCCGCCCGCCCGCACGCGGGCGCGATCGCCGGCGGCGAGCTGCCGCGCGGCGGCGGTGGCCGGATGGAGGCGCAGGCTGCGCGCGGTTTTCATGTCGGCGGTCTTCTGCAGCGGCGGCGAGCGGCGCACGACGGGGTCCGTGGCGTAGATCGCGAACTCGCCCACGCGCTCCAGCCCGGCGGGCGCGGCCTGCACCTGCCACTCGAACTCGCCCGCCGCATTGCCGAGCCCGGCCGTGGCCCAGGACGCCATGTCCGGCGCGATCTGCGCGCGCACGTCCTCCACGCGCTCGGCGTCGAATCCGGGCAGCTCGAGCATCGCGCCCAGCATGCGCAGCACCTTCCATCCCGGGCGCGACTCGCCCTGCCCCTTCGCCACGGCGTTGAACGATTGCACGCGGCCCTCCATGTTGATGAACGTGCCCGCGGTCTCGGTAAAGGGAGCGATGGGCAGCAGCACGTGCGCGCGCTCGGTCGTCTGGTTGGCGTAGGCCGAGAGCGCCACGGTGAATTCTGCGTTGCCGAGGGCTTCGAGCGCTGCGGCTCCCATGTCCAGCTCGGCTTCCACGCCCGCCAGCAGGTAGGCGCGGCGCGATTGCGCCAGCATCGCACGCGCATCCATGCCGCGCGTGGGTCGTGCGCCCACGAGGGCCGCGCCCACGGCGTTGGCGCCATCGGGGAGCACGCCGACCGCCGCGCCGGTGATGCGGCCGATCTCCTGGGCGATCGCGAGCAGCACGGCGAAATCGGGATGCTGCTGCGCATAATGGCCAAGCACGATGGCGCCACGCTGCTTGCCGGTGAGGCTGGCGGCGATGGCCTTCTCGTCGTCGGTGATCGCCCGCTTGAGCTCGCCGCGCAGCGACTTGCCGCTCGCCTGCGCGACCGCCGCGGCGATCGCGGCGAACGTGGAGGCGAGCTCGCCCGGGCGCGCCACGACGCGCCCGGCCACCGGCATCAGCAGCTCGTCGGCGGCGACATGCAGCACGTTCAACGCGAGCCCGCGCTTGGCGGCGCCGCGCAGCCGCGTCGCGAGCAGCGGCTGCTCCTTGCGCAGCGTCGAGCCGACCAGCAGCACCGACTCCATCTTGACGAGATCGGCGATGGAGCTGCCCAGCCAGGGGGCGCCGGTGCTCCTCGCGCGGAAGTCCGCCTGGCGGATGCGATAGTCGATGTGGTCGGTGCCGAGCGCGCGGCCGAGCTTCGTCGCGAGGTGCAGCTCCTCCAGCGTAAGGTGGGGCGCGAGCAGCATGCCGAGCGCATCGCCGCCGTGGCGCGCCACCGCTTCCTTCAGGCCCTGGGCCGCGGCGTCGAGGGCTTCCGGCCAGTCCACCTGCGTCCATTGGCCGGCGCGCTTCACCATCGGGTGCAGCAGGCGCTCCTCGGAGTTGAGGCCCTCGTAGGCGAAGCGGTCGCGGTCCGAGATCCAGCACTCGTTCACGTCATCGGTCTCGATGGGCAGCACGCGCATCACGCGGTCCTGCTTCACCTGCACCATCAAGGTGGAGCCGAGCGAGTCGTGCGCGCTCACGGAGCGGCGCTTCGAGAGCTCCCAGTTGCGCGCGGTGTAGCGGAAGGGCTTCGAGGTGAGCGCGCCGACCGGGCACAGGTCGATCATGTTGCCCGACACTTCCGAATCGACTGTGCGCCCGACGAACGACAGGATCTCGGAGTGCTCGCCGCGGCCCGCCATGCCGAGCTCCATCACGCCGGCGATCTCCTGGCCGAAGCGCACGCAGCGCGTGCAGTGGATGCAGCGCGTCATGTCGGTCGCGATGAGCGGCCCGAGGTTCTTGTTCACCACCACGCGCTTGGCTTCCTGGTAGCGCGAGTTGGAGGCCCCGTAGCCCACCGCGAGGTCCTGCAGCTGGCATTCGCCGCCCTGGTCGCAGATCGGGCAGTCGAGCGGATGGTTGATGAGCAGGAACTCCATCACGCCCTTCTGGGCGCTGACCGCGGCGGTCGAATGCACCGAGACCTTCATGCCTTCGGTCGCGGGTGTCGCGCACGCGGGCAGCGGCTTCGGCGCCTTTTCCACCTGCACCAGGCACATGCGGCAGTTGGCCGCGATGGACAATTTCTTGTGATAGCAGAAGTGCGGCACGAAGATGCCGAGCTTGGTCGCGGCGTCCATCACCGTGGCGCCGGCATCGACAGTGACCGGGTTGCCGTCGATTTCTAGCGTGATCGGCTTCGGGGCCGGAGGGGGGCTGGACATCAGTCGGCTGCCATTTTGTGAGCGTGCACCGGGGGCGCCGAGCTGTATCCACCCGGCTTCACGGTGCAGCACTTGTGGTCGATGTGGTGCTGGAACTCGTCGCGGTACACCTTCACGAACGCGCGCGTCGGCATCGCCGCCGCGTCGCCCAGCGCGCAGATGGTGCGGCCCTGGATGTTGTCGGCGAGGTTCAGCAGGAGGTCGAGGTCCTCCTGGCGGCCGTCACCGTGCTCGATGCGGTGGATGATGCGGTAGAGCCAGCCGGTGCCCTCGCGGCACGGCGTGCACTGCCCGCACGATTCCTCGAAGTAGAAATAGGCGAGGCGCTCCGCGGCCTTCACCATGCAGGTGTCCTCGTCCATCACGATCACCGCGCCCGAGCCGAGGAACGAGCCCGCCTTGGCGATGGAGTCGTAGTCCATGTCGAGCGCCATCATCACGTCGTGCGGCAGCACCGGCATCGACGAGCCGCCGGGAATCACGCCCTTCAGCTTCTTGCCGCCGCGCATTCCGCCCGCCATCTCCAGCAGCTTCGCGAACGGCGTGCCGAGCTTGATCTCGTAGTTGCCCGGCCGGTTCACGTGGCCGGAGACCGAGAAGATCTTGGTGCCGCCGTTGTTGGGCTTGCCCATGCCGAGGAACCAGTCGGCGCCCTGCGTGATGATCCACGGCACCGCGGCGAAGGTCTCGGTGTTGTTGATGGTGGTCGGCTTGCCGTACAGGCCGTAGCTCGCCGGGAACGGCGGCTTGAAGCGCGGCTGCCCTTTCTTGCCCTCGAGGGACTCGAGCAGCGCCGTCTCCTCGCCGCAGATGTAGGCGCCGTAGCCATGGTGCGCGTAGAGCTCGAAGTCGAAGCCGCCGCCGAGGATGTCCTTGCCGAGGAAGCCGGCATCGCGCGCCTCCTGCAGGGCGCGCTCGAAGACCTGGTACTCGTTCCAGATCTCGCCGTGGATGTAGTTGTAGCCGACGGTCGCGCCGATGGAATACCCGGCGATCATCATTCCCTCGATGAGCGCGTGCGGGTTGTAGCGGATGATGTCGCGGTCCTTGAACGTGCCCGGCTCGCCCTCGTCCGAATTGCAGATGATGTACTTCTGGCCGGTGAAGCCCTTGGGCATGAACGACCACTTGAGGCCGGTGGGGAAGCCCGCGCCGCCGCGGCCGCGCAGCGCCGACTTCTTCACCTCGGCGATCACCGCATCGGGCGTGAGCTTCTGCTCGACGATCTTGCGGATCGCCTGGTAGCCGCCGCGATCCTGGTAGGCCTTCAGGCCCCAGTTGGCGCCGTCGAGGCCCTTCATGATGACGGCGTCCGGGCCGTAGTCGAGTGTAGTCATGGCTGGACCCCCGCCTTCGCGGGGGTGGCGGCAAATTCTTCGAGGAGGCGGTCGATTTTCTCCGGCGTCATGAAGCTCGCCATGCGGTGGTTGTTGATGAGCATCACCGGCGCGTCGCCGCAGGCGCCCATGCACTCGCCTTCCTTCAGCGTGACGAGGCCGTCGGCGGAGGTCTGGTTGAACGCCTCCAGGCCGCAGCGCCGCTTGAGGTGGTCCGCGGCTTCCACCGCGCCCGAGAGCGCGCACGGCAGGTTGGTGCAGATCACCACCTTGTACTTGCCGAGCTTCTTCAGGTTGTACATGTTGTAGAAGGTCGCCACTTCGTAGACCCACACCGGCGGCATGCGCAGCGCCGTCGCCACTTCCTCCATCAGCTCGTCGGGGAGGAAGCCGTGCTGGTCCTGCGCGATGCGCAGCGCCGACATGACGGCCGACTGGCGCTGCTCGGGCGGATACTTCGCCGCCTCGCGCTCGATCTGCTGCAGGGATTCGGCGGTGAGGAGGCCCATCAGGTCTCGCCCTTCCAGTAATCGACCGAGGCCGATGTCTCGGTCATGTGGCGCAGGCGGCTGTCGCCCTTGCCGCCGAAGGATCCCACCTTGCCGGAGTCCGGATACTCGCAGACCTCGGCCGGCGCCATGGTGGACACCGAGATGTAGGCGAGGTCCTCGTCGGAATCGTTGACGATCTGGTGCGCCGTCTCCGGGCCGCCCGTGGGGCAGCAGATGAAGTCGCCCGCGCGAATGGCGCGAGACTCGGCGCCATAGCGCAGCAGGCCGCGCCCCTTCACGACGAAGAACATCTCCTCCTCGGCGCGGTGGCTGTGGAAGGGGCAGCCGCGCTTGCCCGGCGGAATCACGTCGTACGAGTAGCCCAGGTCCGTGGCGCCGAGCTTCGGGCCGATGCGCACGCTGTTCCACTCGAACGTGTCGCCCTTCGCGCCCTTCTCGAGCTCGAGCTCGTCGATATTGACGACTCTCTGGTCGATCACCTTCATCGGTCGATCTCCCCGAAGACGATATCCATGGTGCCGATGATCGCCACCACGTCGGCGATCATGTGGCCGCGCGCGAGCTCGTCCATCGCGGCCAGGTGCGCGAACCCGGGGGCGCGGATCTTGAGGCGCCACGGCTTGTTGGCGCCGTCGGACATGAGGAAGATGCCGAACTCGCCCTTGGGATGCTCGATGGCCGCGTAGGCCTCGCCGGGCGGCACGTACATGCCCTCGCTGAAGAGCTTGAAGTGATGGATCAGCTGCTCCATCGACTCCTTCATCTCCTCGCGGGTGGGCGGGGCGACCTTGTGGTTGTCGGTGATGACGGGACCGGGGTTCGCGCGCAGCCAGTCGACGCACTGCTTGATGATGCGGTTCGATTCGCGGAACTCGTGCATGCGCACCAGGTAGCGGTCGTAGCAGTCGCCGTTCGTGCCCACGGGGATGTCGAACTCGAGCCGGTCGTACACCTCGTAGGGCTGCTTGCGGCGCAGGTCCCACTCGATGCCCGAGCCGCGCAGCATCGGGCCGGTGAACCCCAGGGCCTGCGCACGCTCCGGGCTCACCACGCCGATTCCCACGGTGCGCTGCTTCCAGATGCGGTTGTCGGTGAGGAGCGTCTCGTAGTCGTCGACGTACTTCGGGAAACGGTTGGTGAAATCCTCGATGAAGTCGAGCAGCGAGCCCTGGCGGTTCTCGTTCTGCAGGCGGACTTTCTCCGCGCTGCGCACCGTCGAGGGAGCGTACTGCGGCATGCGCTCGGGAAGGTCGCGGTA
>DATLEL010000012.1:0-5008 GCA_035525255.1 Usitatibacter sp. | reverse complement strand
CGTGGTTTCGCAGCTGGCGCTCGCGATCCCCATGTGCCTGCTCTACGAGCTGGGGATCTTCTTCTGCCAGTTCACCACGACGCGCCGCAAGGCCGAGCCCGACCCGCAACCGCAGGCTCCGGTCGAGTAGGGCCGGTTACTACTCGGGTGCCGCGGGATCCGGGGGCCGCGGGCGGCGCTTGCCGACGACCACCTCGAGGCTGAGCTCCTGGTTGCGCCGCACGACCTTCACCGGCACCGTCTTGCCGGGTGGGATCTCGGCGATCGCGTTCAGGGCCGAGGTGGTGTCGCCGACGGCGCGGCCATTCACGGCCACCACGACGTCACCCAGCTTCATGCCGCTGCGCTCGGCAGGGCTGCCGCGCTCGATGCCGCCGACGATCGCGCCGCGCGTGCCGCGCAGGCCCAGCGATTCCGCGAGCTCCGGGGTGAGCTCGGCCACTTCGACGCCGAACCAGCCGCGCGTGACCGTCCCGGTCTCGATGATCTGCTCCAGCACGCGCTTGGCGAGCGTGGCCGGGATCGCGAAGCCGATTCCCTGGTAGCCCCCGGAGCGCGAGAAGATCAGCGTGTTGATGCCGATCAGGTTGCCGCTGGTATCCACCAGCGCGCCGCCGGAGTTTCCCGGGTTGATGGCGGCGTCGGTCTGGATGAAGCTGCCGAACGGATTGGCCGGCCGGATCTCCCGGCCGAGGGCGCTGATGATGCCCATGGTGACGGTCTGGCCGACGCTGAAGGGATCGCCGATGGCAAGCACCACGTCGCCCACCTTCGCCTGGTCCGACTGCCCGAAGGTGACGGCGGTGAGGCCCGTCGCCGTCACGCGCACCACCGCGAGGTCGGTCTCCGTATCGGTTCCGACCACCTTGCCGGTGAGCGTGCGGCCGTCGCTCAGAGTCACCTGGATGTCGCTCACACCCTCCACCACGTGGTCGTTGGTGAGGATGTAGCCGTCGCGGCTCACGATCACGCCCGAGCCGAGCGAAAGCTGGGTCTCCGGGGGCATCTGGAAGCGCTCGCCGAAGAAGCGCTGCAGCGCCGGGTCGTCCAGCAGTGGATTGCGGCGCTTCACCTGGCGCGTGGCCGAGATGTTGACGACCGAGGGGATGGCTTTCCTGGCGGCCTCGCTGAAGGAAAGCGGGCGGCCGGTCGCGGGGAGCGAGGCCGCTCCCGCAGGCGGCGCGGGCGACTCGCGCAGCTCCACCACCTGGGAGCGCCAGGCGAGCCAGTCGGGCTTCACCAGGCTCACGACGAACAGCACCGCGAGCGTCAGCGTGACCGCCTGCGCGAAGACCAGCCAGAGTTTCTGCATCGAATGCGGAGCGCCAAAACCCCCGATTGTAGCGAGGTCGCGCGCCCCGCCCGCCGCTCAGCGCTTGCGCAGCGAGTCGCGGATATCCCTCAGCAGCAGCACGTCCTCGGGGGGCGCGGGCGCCGCGGGGTTGGCGCGGCGCATGCGGTTCATCTGCTTCACCATCAGGAACACGACGAAGGCGAGGATGATGAAATTGAACATGATGTTCACGAAATTGCCCCACGCGATGACCGGGACGCCGGCCTTGCGCACCGCCTCCAGCGTGAGCGGGATGTTGGCGGGGATGGGCGCGAGCGCGAAGTAGTAGTCCGCGAAGTTGATGCCGCCCGTGAAGCGCCCGATGATCGGCATGATGATGTCGGCGACGAACGACTCGACGATCTTGCCGAACGCGGCGCCGATGATGACGCCCACGGCCAAGTCCATGACGTTGCCCTTGACCGCGAATTCCTTGAACTCAGAAGCGAGGCTCATTCAGATCTCCCTGGATTGAAGCTGCAATCTAGGCGGGCGGAAGGGGGGCGTCAATCGGCACGACGCACGCCGGGCTTCAAGTCGGCGGGGCAAATCCGCTAAAATGCCGAATTAATCGCGTTCCTCCCCCCGTTTCCACCGCGCTGCACCCCCCAATGACCGCCATCGTCCGAGAAAACGTCGACGAAAAACGACGCCGCCTGCTGCTCGTGGCCACTTCCGCCGCCGGCACCGCCGCCGCCGCGGGTGTGGCCGCCCCCTTCATCGCCAGCTGGTTCCCGAGCGCCCGTGCGCTCGCGGCCGGCGCGCCCGTCGAAGTGCCCATCGACAAGATCGAGCCCGGGCAGCAGATCACGGTCGAGTGGCGCGGCAAGCCCGTGTGGATCCTGCGCCGCACCCCGGAGATGGTCGACCTGATCAAGAAGAACGCGAGCGCCGATTTCCTGGTGGACCCGGAATCGAAGGGGTCCAAGCAGCCGGATTACGTGAAGGGCCCGGAGCGCTCCATCAAGCCCGACGTGTTCATCGCCGAGGGCGTGTGCACGCACCTGGGTTGCTCGCCCACCCTCAAGAAGGAGATCGGCGCCGCCTCCGACATGGGAGCGGACTGGCCCGGCGGCTACTACTGCCCCTGCCATAACTCGCGCTTCGACCTGTCGGCGCGCGTCTTCAAGGGCTCCCCCGCTCCTTCGAACCTGACCATCCCGCCGCACCGCTACGTGAGCGATGCGCTGCTCGTGGTCGGCGAAGACACCAAGGGAGCCTGAGCATGGCCGTCCTCCACAAGCCTCCCGTCACCGGCGCCGGCCGCTTCAACGGCGTGCTCACCTGGGTCGACCAGCGTTTCCCGCTGGTGTCGCTCTGGAAGGAGCATCTCGCCGAGTACTACGCGCCGAAGAACTTCAACTTCTGGTACTACTTCGGCTCGCTCGCGCTGGTGGTGCTGGTGATCCAGATCGTCTCCGGCATCTTCCTCACGATGAACTACAAGCCGAGCGCCGCGGAGGCGTTCAACTCGGTCGAGTACATCATGCGCGACGTGCCCGGCGGCTGGTTCATCCGCTACGTGCATTCGACGGGCGCTTCGCTGTTCTTCATCTGCGTCTACCTGCACATGGCTCGCGGGCTCATGTACGGCTCCTACCGCAAGCCGCGCGAGCTGATCTGGATCTTCGGTGTGCTGATCTACCTCATGCTGATGGCCGAGGCGTTCTTCGGCTACCTGCTGCCGTGGGGGCAGATGTCGTACTGGGGCGCGCAGGTGATCATCAACCTGTTCGGCACCATCCCGTTCATCGGCGAGGCGCTGGCGATCTGGATCCGCGGCGACTACAACGTCTCCGACGCAACGCTGAACCGCTTCTTCGCGCTGCACGTCATCGCGCTGCCGCTGGTGCTCGTCGGGCTGGTGGCGGCGCACATCATGGCGCTGCACGAGGTCGGCTCCAACAACCCCGATGGCGTGGAGATCTACAACGACATCGATCCGGTCTCGGGCAGGCCGCGGGACGGCATCCCGTTCCATCCGTACTACACGGTGAAGGACACCTTCGGCGTCGCGGTATTCCTCATCGTCTTTTCGGTGATCGTGTTCTTCTCCCCGGAGATGGGCGGGTACTTCCTCGAGTACAACAACTTCATCCCGGCCGATCCGCTGAAGACCCCCGAGCACATCGCGCCGGTCTGGTACTTCACGCCCTACTACGCGATGCTGCGCGCCGTGCCGCCGATCTTCGGCTCGCAGTTCCCGGGCGTGGCCGTGATGGGCATCGCCGTGTTGATCTTCTTCCTGATCCCCTGGCTCGATCGCGGCAAGGTGGCCTCGATCCGCTATCGCGGCCCGAAGTACAAGGCCTGGTTCGCCATCTTCATCGTGTCCTTCCTGGTCCTGGGCTACCTGGGCGTCGAGCCGACCACGGTGTGGGGCGCGTTCTCCAAGGGGCTGCCCATCGTGGGGGGCGAGTACGTGGCGCTGTGGGTGGCGCGGGTCTTCACCATCCTCTATTTCCTGTTTTTCATCCTCATGCCCTGGTTCACCGCGCATGACGCGGAGAAGCCCGTGCCGCAGCGGGTGACCTTCTGATGAAAAAGCTCCTCGCGCTCCTCCTCGCGCTCCCCGCCATCGCGCTCGCGTCCGGCGGTGGCGGCAAGACACCGCTCGACTCCGCGCCCATCGACCTACACGACCGCATCTCGCTGCAGCGTGGGGCGCAGACCTTCGTGAACCACTGCCTCAATTGCCATTCGGCCAGCGCCATGCGCTATACGCGCCTGCAGGACCTGGGCCTCAGCGAGGCGCAGATCCGGGACAACCTGCTGTTCGCCGGGGAGAAGGTGGGCGAGACCATGACGGCGGCGATGAGTCCCGCCGCGGCGAAGGCTGCCTTCGGCGTGGTCCCGCCGGATCTCTCGCTCGTGGCGCGATCCCGCAGCGCCGACTGGATCTACACCTACATGCGCTCCTTCTATCGCGACCCCGCGGCGAAGAGCGGGTGGAACAACACGGTGTTCCCGAACGTGGCCATGCCCCACGTCCTGTGGGAGTACCAGGGACGCCAGGCGCTGCAGGTGACCGAGAAGCAGGACCCCAACACCGGCGACGTGCACCAAACGCGCCGCCTGGTGGTGGAGCAGCCCGGCACGCTCACGGCCGTGCAGTACGACCAGTACACGGCGGACCTGGTGAACTTCCTCGCCTACATGGGGGAGCCCGCGCAGTCCGACCGCAAGAAGTGGGGAATCCTGGTGTTGTTCTTCCTCGCGGGTTTCCTCGTGCTCGCGCTGATGCTCAAGACCGAATACTGGAAGGACGTTCGCTGACGCACGGCACCGTGCTGGCGGCGACAACAAGGACCAACAACACATGATGACGCTCTACTCGGGGATCACCGATCCCTTCAGCCACCGGTGCCGCATCGTGCTCTACGAGAAGGGCATGGATTTCGAGATCATCGACGTCGACCTCATGAACAAGCCCGAGGACCTCGCCGTGATGAACCCGTACAACCGCACCCCGGTGCTGGTGGAGCGCGACCTGGTCCTGTACGAGTCGAACATCATCAACGAGTACATCGACGAGCGCTTCCCGCATCCGCAGCTGATGCCGGCGGATCCCGTCATGAGGGCCCGCGCCCGGCTTTTCCTGTTCCGCTTCGAGCAGGAGCTGTTCAACCACGTGCAGACCCTGGAAGCCGGCACGCAGAAGGCGATGGAGAAGGC
>DATLEL010000283.1:0-6348 GCA_035525255.1 Usitatibacter sp. | reverse complement strand
ATGTTGCCGCCGATCTCGCAGCTGCCTTCCGCGCCGAGGGAAAGCGGAAAGAGCCGCCCATGATCATCGGCGAGCTTCTGGATGTTGGCGAGCACGCAGCCCGCCTCGACGGTGAGCGTGTTGTTCTCGATGTCCACGTGGCGCACGCGATTCATGCGCGAGAGGTTCACGATCACCTGGCGGCCGGAGCCATCGGGCACGGAGCCGCCGCACATGCTGGTGTTCCCGCCCTGCGGCACCATCGCCACGCGCGCCCCAGCCAGCAACGCCACCACACGGGAGACTTCCTCGGTGTTTGCCGGCTTCACGATCGCGGCCGAGCGTCCGTGCCACTGGTCGCGCCAATCGGTGTCGTAGCTGGCGCGTTCCGACTCGGGCACCAGGCCGCGGTCGCCGACGATGTCCCGCAGCTTCTGGACCAGCGCATCGGGCTGCGACAGGTCGTTCATGCCCTGATTTTCTCGAGCAGCTGGGTGGTGGAGCGCTCATGTTGGAACGGGATCGAGTGCACCTTCCCGCCCCAGCCCTGGACTTGCGAAGCGCCGACGATGCGATCCGGCGCCCAGTCGCCGCCTTTGACCAGGTGGTCGGGACGGCATTCGAGGATGCGCCCGAGGGGCGTGTCCTCCTCGAACCAGGTGACGACGGCCACGCTCTCCAGCGCCGCGATCACGGCCAGGCGATCGGCGAGCGCGTTGAGGGGACGGTCGGCGCCCTTGCCCAGCCGGCGCACCGATGCATCGGAATTGAGGGCCACCACCAGCGACTTCCCCAGCGCGCCGGCTTCGGCGAGATAGGTCACGTGCCCGCGATGGAGGATATCGAAAACGCCGTTGGTGAATACGAGGGGGCGCTGGAGTGTCGCGACCTGCTGGGCAAAATCGGCCGGAGCCCGGATCTTCGCCTCGAAGGAAGGCGCTGCCATGCCTCAGGCCGGCGCGGCCTTGGGCGCATCGAGGCGCGCCAGCAGCTCCTTGCGGAAGCGCTTGAGGTCGGTTACGTCGGCGATGGCGCGCTCGTAGAGCGTGCCCAGCTTGGCAAAGATGGATTGCACCACCTTGTTCTCGCATACCTTGTCGAACTGGATCTGGGTATCGAGCCAGTGCTCGAGCCAGCCCACGTCGGGAAGCTTCGACTGCACCGTGTCGTTGGGGAACATGTCCTTGTTCACGTGCAGGTTGGTCGGGTGCAGGGGCTTGCCCGCGCGCGCGGCCGAGGCCATGAGGATGCCGATCTTGGCGAAAGAGATCTTGGCCTCGTCGCCCACCTTGTCGATGGCGCGGCGCATGTACTTGAAGTAGGCGCCGGCGTGGCGCGCCTCGTCGCCGGCGAGGGTCTCGTAGATGCGCTTGATCACCGGCTCGGTGTGCCACGAGGCGGCGCGGCGATACCACTGGGTCAGGCGGATCTCGCCGCAGAAATGCAGCATCAGCGTCTCGAGGGCCGGGGCCGGGTCGAACGGGAAGCGCACCGCGTGCAGCTCCGCCTCCGTCGGCAGCAGCTCGGGGCGGAAACGCTTGAGGTATTCCATCAGCACGAGGGCGTGCTTCTGCTCCTCGTAGAACCAGATCGACATGAACGCGGAGAAGTCGCTGTCGTCCTGGTTGTCGCGCAGGAACATCTCGGTCGCGGGCAGCGCCGACCACTCGGTGATGGCGTTCATCTTGATGGTGCGCGCCTGCTCGTCGGAGAGCTTGGTGGAGTCGAACGAGTCCCAGGGAATGTCCTTCGACATGTCCCAGCGGACCTTTTCGAAACCTGCGAACACCTCGTGATAGAGCATGGGATTTCCCGCTAGAAGCCCTACAGAGTAGCAAAAATCGGGGCAGGTTCCAGTAGGGCCATTCAAACGGGCTTTAGTGCCGTCAATCGGGTGTCCGACAGCAGTTTCAGCTAGCGACTACGACGCGGTTGCGGCCGGCCTGCTTGGCGGCGTAGAGGGCCCGGTCGGCTTCGCGCAGGACGGCCGCCCAGTCGCTCTTGAGCGGGCCGAGGGCGGCGACGCCCGCGGAGAGGGTGAAGGTGCCCAGGGCGAGGCCTTCGAGGTCGAAGCTCATGCCCTGGAAAGCGGTGCGCAGGGCTTCGGCGCGGATGCGCGCCACCTCCAGCGAGGCGCCGGGCAGGATCACGCCGAATTCCTCGCCGCCGAAGCGGCATGCGATGTCGCCGCCCCGGGTGGTGGTGCGCAGCAGTTCGCCCACGCGCGCCAGCACGAAGTCGCCAGCTTCGTGGCCGTGGGTGTCGTTCAGTTGCTTGAAGTGGTCGAGGTCGAGCACGATCACGCCGACCGTCTGCTTGAGGCGGAGCGCGCGCGGCACCTCGCGGGACATGGTCTCCTCGAGGTAGCGGCGGTTGTAGAGCCCGGTGAGGGGATCGCGCATCGAAAGGTGGTTGGCGCGGTTCCACGCTTCCACCAGCGCCGTCGTGAGCAGGAACATCACCACGCCCGCCAGCATGCCGCCCGCGGCGAGGATCCAGGGCTTGTCGCCCTGCAGCGCGGTGTCGAACTCCGGCCGCGACAGGAATTGGATGGTCCAGTTGCGCCCCGGCATCGGGAAATTCACGATGCGCTCGAATTCCGCGGGCTTTGCCGACAGCGTCGCGCGCCAGGCCGTCCGCGTGTCGATGAGCTCCGCCTGCGTGGAGCGGCTGGTCTCGTCGTACACGCGCATGTCGAGCACCTGCAGCACGCCCTCGTCGAGCATGCCGCGCAGGAGGTCCTGCATGCGGAAGGGGCTGAAGACATACCCCGACACGGCCTGGCGGCGATCTCGCCGCGGCAGGTCGCGGATGAATTCCTCGTAGACCGGCACGTACATGAGGAAACCTGCCTGCTCGGGCTGCGCGCCGCGCGCAGGCTCTCCCGCCAGGACCACGCGTCCCGTGATGGCGGCCTCGGCGGTGTCGCGCGCCTTGTCCATGGCGACGCGGCGCACGGCATCGGCGTACATGTCCAGGCCGAGCACGCGCGAATTGCGGCCGACGTAGGGCTCGTTGTAGACGATGACCGCCATCTCCTCGCGCCCGCCGGGCGGGCGAATCTCGTAGGTGTCGAACCCCTCGGCGCGCATGCGCTCGACGTGCTGCAGGCGGGTGCCGCTGCGCACGTATTCGGCGTAGCCCACCGACTGGATGCCGGGAAAACGCTCCTCCAGCTGCAGGTTGGCGATGAAGCGCCGCCAGTCCGCGCGCGTGACCGACGTGGACGAGGCCATGTATGCGGCGCCGGAGCGCAGCACCTGCTCGTAGGCGATCATGCGCGCGCGCATCGCCGCCGCGGCCGTCTCGGTGCGGCGCTCGAATTGCACCTGCGCGTCGTTGTAGCGGCTGCGCTCGAGCGCGAACCAGCCCGCAGCCGTCAGCGCCAGGGCGGCGGCGAGCGCCACCCAGGGGAACGGCGAGCGAAGTGCCTCGCTGGTGCCTTCGAAACGCGACCGCATCGGAGCAGCTCCCGCAGCGCGGAAAGATGCCGCATTCTGGTGGGTCGCATGCGTGTCACGAAGTGACCCAGGTCACTTCCGCGAATACAGCTGTAACCCCCCTACTTCAGGTACTCGAACACCTTCACGACGCGGCTCACGCCCTGCGTCGTGCGGGCGATCTCCACCGCGGCGTCCCCTTCGGTCGGCGTGACGATGCCCATCAGGTACGCCACGTTCGCTTCGGTGAGGACCTTCACGTGATTGGGCGAGAAGCGGCCGTTGTTCACCATGCGCGCCTTCACGTTCGACGTGATCAGCGCGTCGTTGCCGCGCGATGCGAGCGACGATGCGCCCGCGACCTGCACCTCGTTCACGACGTCGCCCACGTTCTCGATGCGGCGCACGGCCTCCTCGGCTTCCTTGCGGAGGGCCTCGGTGGGCGCTTCGCCCGTGAGCAGCACGCGGCGGTTGAAGCTGGTGGGATTGATGTGGCCGCCGCGGCCGTTGAATTCGCGCAGGCGCGCGAAGGCCTTCCACTCGATCGCCTCGTCCTCCACGTACATCCCGGTGGTGCGGCGGTCGGAGGCCATCAGCGCCGCGGCGCCCATGCCGGTCACAGCCAGCGGAAAGCATCCCTGCAGCAGCGGCAGCGCCGCGGCAACCACCGCCGCGCGCGCGAAATTCCGTTTCGTCATTTCTTTTCCCCGTAGATCACGTTGTCGACTACCTCGCACAGGCAGTGGATGGCGAGCAGGTGGATTTCCTGCACGCGCATCGTGCGCTGGTGGGCGACGTTCAGATGAAAGTCCTGGGTGCGCAGCATCTTCGCCATGGCGCCGCCATCGCGCCCGGTGAGGGCGATGACCACGAGCCCCTTCGCCTGCGCGGCCCGGACGGCCTCGACGACGTTCTTCGAATTTCCTGACGTGGAAATGGCGAGGAGCACGTCTCCCGCCTGGCCCAGCGCCTCCACCTGCTTCGCGAACACGCGGTCCCAGTCGTAATCGTTGGCGATGGCGGTGAGCGCGGACGTGTCCACGGTGAGCGCGATCGCCGGCATGCCGGGACGCTCGCGCTCGAAGCGCCCGACGATCTCGGCCGCGAAATGCTGGCTATCGGCCGCGGAGCCGCCGTTGCCGCAGGCAAGCGCCTTGCGCCCGGCGCGCAACGCCGCGGCCAACGCTTCGCCGGCGCGCGCCAGCTCGCGCGGCATCGTCTCCGCCATGCGCTCCCGCAGCTCGATGCCTTCGACGAAGTGCTGGCGCAGGTGCGCGGTCATGTCCATGGGGCGAGTGTACCTTTCACGATGTCTCGAAAGCGCCGCGCAGCCACGCGGGCTCGCCTCCCGCGAGCGTCACGACGTCGAAGCGGCACGGCGGCTCGCGCTTGATGCGCATGAGGTAGTGGCGCGCCGCGGCCTCGATGCGGGCGCGCTTGCGTGCGTCGATGCTGCCGAGGGCGCCGCCGAAGCGCTCGCTGCTGCGCAGCCGCACCTCGACGAACACCAGCGTGTCGTCTTCGCACGCAATGAGGTCGATCTCGCCCATGCGCGTGCGGTAGTTGCGCTCGACGATGCGAAGGCCGTGGGAGGCGAGGAAACGCGCGGCGCGCTCTTCCGCGTCGCCTCCTGCGGCCTGCGCCGGCGTGGGCTGAGCGGGCGTGCTCATTGCGCGGCGCGCATCGGGAGGATGCGGCCGCCGTCGATCTCTGCCGGGACCGGGGCGCGGGTGAACTGGTTCGCGCCCTCGAGCGTGATGCGGCCGGTGACGCCGTCGAGCGGTGGGGGCTTGGAGCCCTCGAGGAGCAGGAGCGAGAGCCGGTAGGCGTCGATGCCGAGCGCGTACAGGCGTTCCAGCTCCACGGGCATCGGCGTCTTGGGCTGCGGGTACACCATCACGGCGGGATGATCGGGCTGCGCGAACCAGGGCATCTCTCCATAACGCACGCCCTGCAAGTCCGCGTTGACGAGCACTTCGGCGCGCGGGTTCACGCTGAACGACGTGGCATACACCGGCAGCATCGCGGTGATGTAGGGACGCACAGCCAGGGACTCCGAGGCGTCGAGGGCGATGAACACCATGTCGGCGGCCATCCCGGCGATGCGCTCGCGAATGGCGCCGGCCTCGTCGGGCGTGCCGGTGAAGAGGATGCGGCGCACCTGGCCCGCGGCGCGCATCCATTCGCGCTCGAATGCTTCCTCGACGCGGCGGGAGAGAGCCGAGGGCGTGTGGATCACGATGGCGGAGCGCCAGCCGTCGGCCACGGCCTGGAGCGCCGCCTGGCGGGCCTCCTGCTCGAGGGAGAGCGAGATGGAGTAGACCGTGGGGAGGAGATCGCCGCGCGGTTCGTTCAAGGTGAGGACCGGTTGCCGCGGACAGTCGCTCGCGGCGAGGGAATGGGCGCCGTCGCGCGTAAGTCCTCCCACGACCAGGCGCGCTCCGGTGGCTTGCGCCGAACGGCAGGCGTCGAGGAGGGCCGCGCCCTCGTTGTCGATCGCAGTCACATGCACCGGCAGCGCGCGCTTGCCACCGACCTCCGCCGCCGCCATGAATCCCTGGCGCACCGCGTCAGCCACTTTGCCGAGCGAGGCCGAGGAGGTCGGCAGGATCAGCGCGATGTGGGGACGGCTGGGGGCAGGGGGCAGCGCAGGAGTGGCGGGGCGGCGCGGCTCGGGGACCGCGGGCGCATCGTTCAACGGGCGCACGATCGTCGTGCGTGCGAGTCCCGTCGCGGGATCGATGTCTTCCTGCGGGGTTGTGCCGGGGGGTGGGTCGGCCGAGAATGCCGGCGACACTGTCACCACCAGAGCGAAGAAGAGGAGGCTCGCGTTGAAGCGCGACATGGACCCGGGATTATATGTGGTGGCCACGCCCATAGGGAACCTGGGTGACATGACGCGTCGCGGATTGGAGACGCTCGAGTCGGT
>DATLEL010000268.1:0-3765 GCA_035525255.1 Usitatibacter sp. | reverse complement strand
GAGATCGACGAAGACCGCCGCCGCATCTCGCTCGGCATGAAGCAGTGCATGCCGAACCCGTGGGAAGAGTTCGCCATGAACCACAAGAAGGGCGACAAGGTCCGCGGCACCATCAAGTCGATCACCGACTTCGGCGTGTTCATCGGCCTGCCGGGGAACATCGACGGCCTGGTGCACCTCTCGGACCTCTCCTGGCAAACCACCGGCGAAGAAGCGGTCAAGAACCTCAAGAAGGGCGACGAGGTCGAGACCGTGGTGCTCTCCATCGACGTCGAGCGCGAGCGCATCTCGCTCGGCATCAAGCAGCTCGAGGGCGACCCGTTCGGCAACTACGTGCAGGTCCACGACAAGGGCAACATCGTCAAGGGCACGGTCAAGTCGATCGAATCCAAGGGCGCGGTGATCCAGCTCGACAGCGATGTCGAGGGCTACCTGCGTGCTTCGGAGATCGCCCGTGACCGCGTGGAGGACGTGCGCGCCCACATGAAGGAAGGCGACGAGCTCGAGATGGTCATCGTCAACATCGACCGCAAGAGCCGCTCGATCAACCTGTCCATCAAGCAGAAGGACGCCGCCGAAGAGCAGGCCGCCCTGCAGAAGCACACCGCGGAATCGGGCAGTGGCAGCGCGGGGACGACCAACCTCGGCGCGCTGCTGAAGGCGAAGCTCGGCGCGGCGAAGGACAAGGAATAAAGCGATAAAACCCAAGGGGGAGAAACGCGCCATGACCAAGTCGCAGCTCATCGAGCTGTTGAGCGCGCGCCATAGCCAGCTGGCACCGAAGGATGCCGAGCTCGCGGTGAAAACGATGCTGGATGCCATGTCGCAGACCCTCGCGACCGGCAACCGCATCGAGATCCGCGGCTTCGGCAGCTTCGGGCTGAACTACCGTCCCCCGCGGGTCGGCAGGAATCCGAAGACTGGCGAGAAAGTACAGGTACCGCGCAAGTACGTCCCGCACTTCAAGGCGGGCAAGGAGCTTCGCGAAAGGGTCGATTACCACGAAGGCTGAAGGTCCGCGACCGATATGACGCACGACGGCTCCCACGGGGGCCGTTTTTTTTTGGGGCGGCCGGGATACCATGCGCCAACACCAATAACGACAAGGGAGTAGGCCCCATGAAGTTTCCAATTCGCGCCGGCGCTTTCTGCGCGTTCGTCCTCTGCGCCGTAATCGCGGGCCCCGCGCTCGCGCAGACCGTGACCGCCGTCGTGGTGGGCAGGCACATCGACTACATCCAGACGTCCGCGACCGACGTCCAGGTGAATCCGGCGCCTCCGGGTCCGCTCTACGGCGGCCCGTACGGCTTCAGCGTGAACGTCGAGGGCACCAACATCGGCGGCATCGCGGCTCCCATGGTCACCGGGCCCTTCAACACCGCGGCGCTCGGTTCGTTCCTCAACAATGGCCGGCTGGTGTTCAACACCTCCGAGGGCATATGGCGCCTGGGCCCGAACGCCAATGATTGGGGCTCGCCCACGCTGGCAGACCTCGACTCCAAGTTCGGCAACGGCACCTATACGGTCACGGTGGCGGGTACCTCCGTGCCGCTCACGCTCACCGGCAACGCCTATCCGAGCCCGCCGCTCCTCGCGCTTTCGGGAGGGTACTGGTCGAACGGCACCTACATGCTCGACTCGGACAAGCCGCTCACCATCACCACCACCTACGCGGGATACGGCTCCCACGTGGACGATTTCATCGAGGTGGGCGCCGAGGGCGTGGGCACCAATACCCGCTCCGCCGCGCAATCCCCCGGGGGCGGCACGCTCAGCTTCACCGTGCCCGCATCCACGTTCATCGCGGGCGGCACCTACATCGTGGGAGCGAACTTCGCGGCGGTCGTGGACAAGCGCAACGTGGCCGCGCTGCCGTCGAGCCTGAACGCGGCGTACTACGCGGTTTCCTCGGGGGCCAAGGTGCTGGTGTCGCCGCCGGTGTTCCCGATGGTGGTCACCGCGAGCATCACCCCAACCGTCGCCAACGTGACCGCAGCGATCAAGTACCGGCCCCAGGACGTGGGTACCACCGGCAACGTCTATGTCTTCGCGCTCGCGCCCGCCAGCATGGTGCACGGCTCGGCGCCGCTCGAGCCCTACGGCTACACCCGCGGCTCGGCGAAGGACACGCCGTTGCCCTGCGTGCTCGCGCAGCTTTCCTCCTCGGGGCAGCTCACGGCGGCTTCCTCTTCCAGCCTGCAGTCGTACCTGAGCGGCGTACTCGGCAGCCAGGGCGCGACGGTGAGCGTGCTGAACAACGTGAGCACCGCCGTGGTGCAGGGCGCGGTGTTCTACGTGGGCTATGGCGCGAGCTCCGCGGCGATGCTGAACAACGGCATCAATCGCAGCGCGGTGACGGTGCCCGGCCCGGCCACGTGCCAGCCACAGCCGCCCGAGGCGGGCTGGTGGTGGAACAAGAGCGAGTCCGGGCGCGGCTTCAGCATCGAGACCCAGGGCAACCGCCTCTTCATGGCGGGGTACCTGTACGACGCTTCCGGGCGCTCGACGTGGGTCGTCTCGGGCGGCCTCACGTCCCTCGACGGATCGTTCTTCCACGGCGACCTGCAGGCCTACTCGGGGGGCCAGACCTTGGCGGGCGCATACCGGCCTCCGGTCGCACCCACGACGCTCGGCCAGGTCACGGTCACCTTCAGCGATGCGCGCAACGGCACGCTGGTATGGCCGGGCGGCACGATCCCCATCGAGCGCTTCACCATCGCGCCGCCGACGAGCGCCGCCAAGTTCGCGTTCGTGCCGGAGAACGGCTGGTGGTGGAATCCCGCGGAGAGCGGCCGCGGCTACTTCATGGAATTCAGCAACAACAGCGCGTTCATCGCGGGCTACATGTACAACGACACCGGCAATCCGCTGTGGTACGTGGCCGGCAGCCCGATGCCGGGCGCCACGTCTTTCCAGGGGCCGTGGTCGCAGTACGCCAACGGGCAGACGCTCACCGGGGCCTACCAGGCGCCGATCGTGGCCAACGCCAACGTCGGCGCGCTCGGAATCCAGTTCCAGAGCTCGACCAGCGCCACGCTCACCCTTCCGGGAGGACGGCAGGTTCCGATCGTTCGCTTCGGCTTCTAGCTTGGGCGCGCCCGGGCGAATCCCGCGCCAGCGTCAGCGGAAGACCCACTGGCGGTGGAGCAGGTAGCCGGGTGGGATCAGCAAAATGGTGGTGACAACTTGCGCGAGCAAGTAGTGCAGGCCGACGCCGCGCTCCAGCACGGCGAAGATGAGCGTGTTCAAGCCGAGCATTACCGCCAGCGCGATCAGGAAGCGCGGCACGGCATGCGCATGGGGCGTGCGGCTGCGGAAGGCGGCGGAGTAATTCAGCCCGTACTTGATGGCGGAGCCGGTGAGGAATCCCATCACCGTCGCCGCGATGGGCGCCACCGCGAAACGTTCCACTGCCGCGATGGTGACGGCGTAGTGGCTCGCGGTCGCGATTCCGCCGGCGCCCACGTAGATCGGAAAGCTGCGCCAGTGGCGCCGCGCCGGGTGCTCCGCCGTTTCGTCATCCTGCATGTCGTATTTTAACAAGCCACGAATCCGCAGCAGTCATGGTGTTGGACCTGCGCGTCGCGGTGTGGGACCTGAGGCCGGGCGAGCCGCCTCCCAAGTTACAATAGCGGTCGTCTTTTCCACGCGCCGCCATGCAAGCCCTCCTCTGGATCCTGCGCTTCGTCATCGTGGTGATCCTCGTCTGGTTCGCCGTGAAGAATTCCCAGGACGTGGTGCTGAACGGCTTTCCCGACCAGCAGC
>DATLEL010000252.1:0-7327 GCA_035525255.1 Usitatibacter sp. | reverse complement strand
GTGGGCATCCGCGTCACCTACCAGCCGCTCCCCTTCAACAACCTGCTGCCGCGGGTCACGAGCCGCGACGTGAGCTTCTACAGCCTCGGCTGGAGCCCGACGACCGACGCCGAGGGCGTGCTGGTGCCGATGCTGCACACGCCGAATTCCAATGGCGACGGCGAGTACAACGTCGGCCGCTACTCGAATCCGGCCGTGGATGGCCTCGTGGACCAAGCGCGTGTCGAGCTCGACGCCGCGAAGCGCACGCGCATGCTGGTGGATGCGATGAGCGCCGCCGAGGAGGACGCGGCGTACGTCACCCTCACCCACCGGCGCGTGTACTGGGCGATGCGCAGCGCCATCAAGGTGAAGCCACGCCCCAACGACGTGCTGGACCTTCGTTACCTTCGGATCGACTGATGGAGAAAACCATGCTGCGTGCCCTGTCGACGTTTTTCGCGTTGTTCCTCGCTTTCGCGCCGCAGTCCCACGCGGTCGAAGGCTCCTTCCCCGATGTGTCCCGCGCGCGCGCCGACATCGACGCCGCCCTCAAGGAAGCCGCCGCGAGCCGCAAGCGCGTGCTGGTGGATTTCGGCGGCAACTGGTGCCCGGACTGCAAGGTGCTCGACCTCACGTTCCGCAAGCCCGACACCGCGGCGCTGCTGAAGGAAGGCTACGTGCTGGTGCACGTCAACGTGGGCGCCAAGGGCATCACCGACAATTTCGAGATCGCCGAGCGCTACGGCATCCCGCTCAAGAAAGGCGTGCCCGCGCTGGCCGTGCTCGAGAGCGACGGCCGCGTGGTGTTCAGCCAGAAGAACGGGGAGTTCGAGTCGATGCGGAAGCTCGATCCCGACGCGGTGAACGCTTTCCTGAGGAAGTGGCGCCGCTGAGCGCGGCGCCGGGAGCGGCTCGCAGCACCCATCGCAGCAAGGGCAATGTGGGATGCGTCATGCGGCGCCTCACTTGGCCTTCGCCACCTGCGCGCGCAGGCGCTCTTCCTGGGCGCGCATCTCGGGCGTGAATTCCTCGCCAAAATCCTCGGCCTCGTAGAGCGGGCGGATTTCGATTTCGCACTCCTCGCCGGGGAACGGGCTCGGGCATCGCTTCACCCACGCCATCGCCTCCTCGCGCGACTTGACCTTCCACAGCCAGAATCCGGCCACCAGCTCCTTGGTTTCGGCGAACGGCCCATCCACGACGGTGCGCTGGTTGTCGCGCGAGAACTTGATGCGCGCGCCCTGGGAGCTCGGCTTCAGGCCGTCGCCCGCCTGCATGACCCCGGCTTTCACCAGCTCTTCGTTGAACTTCATCATGTCGCCCAGCAGCTTCGCGTCGGGCATCACGCCCGCTTCCGAGCTCTTGGTCGCCTTCACCATCACCATGAATCGCATCGTCGTCTCCTTCGGGTCGGTCAGGTCTGCACGAATGATTTGCGCGACGCCTTGCGCGGCGTGCCCTCCACCACCAGGTCGCGGCACGGGCGGACTTCGACAGTGCCGAGGGGCGCCGCCGGCAGCCGCGAGGCCACCTGGATCGCCTCGTTCAGGTCGCGCGCCTCGATGACGTAGAAGCCCGCGACCATCTCCTTGGTCTCGGCGTACGGTCCGTCGATGAGCGAAGCGCGGCCGTTACGAACCCGCAGGCACGTGGTGGCCGCGGCGGGCTCGAGCGCTTCCGCCTCGACGAAGTGCCCGCTGTCCAGCAGGCTCTCGTTGAACTCGAGGTGGCGCGCGTTGAGGGCGCTCATCTCCGCTTCCGGCATGGCGGCCATGCGCTTCTCGTCGAGGTAGATCAGGCACAGGTATCGCATGGCATTCCTTCGCGGCAGGAAATCGCGGGGTTCCTGCACCTTGTCGAACCAGCGGACGCCGTTTCGACAGGTTGCGACAAAGATTTCGGTGGGTCAGTGCCGGTGGGAGTGGGCTTCCGGACCGTAGCCGCGAATGAGGGCGTACTTCGCGACCTGCTCGGGGGTGAGTATCGCGGCCTGGGCCAGGTGTGCCTCCAGGTGAGCCGCGCGCACCCGGGCCTGGATGTCACCGATGCGGGCCAGGGACTTGGTGACGGACACCGGGTCGGCTGCCCTGGTGGCGAAGAGCCGGTCGAGCCCGCGCTCCGCCTCCACCAGCGCGCGCCCCTCCTCCTTGGCGCGCGCCTGCATCGCGGCGAACAACTGCTCGGTGCGATGACGCTGCTCCGCGGTGAGCTCCAGGCGCTCGGCTATCTCCAGCACGTGCAACGGGCCGGGATAGCCATTGAGCTCGGCGGGCTTCGCGTAGCCCAGCCCCTTCCCGGCAAGGAGCCCCTGCACTTCCTCGGCGGACAAGGACTTGATCTCACGCGCGTCCTGCCCCGCATAGGGCGAAAGGGGCGGCGCCGAGGTGGACGCGCAGCCCGCGGCGCCGATGACAAGCAGGAGGGCGATCGATCGCAGTTGCATGCCCGCCATCCTAGCCGACGGCGCTACAGCTCGCAGTAGATACGGCTGCTGAAGGCCGGGTCGCCGCGGTGGTAGTCGGGGCGGGGGCCGTCGAACCCCTGCGGGAGGATCCGCAGCGACAGGATGTCGTCCACCTTCATCAGCTTCCAGCCGTTGGCTTCGCCCGGCTTGCCGCCGGCGTTCACCTGGTAGGCGCGCAGCAGGTCCTGGCCCCCGCTGCCGACTCCGCAGATGTGCGGCTCGAGGGTGCGCGTGGCTCCCTGGTAATTCACCACGATCAGCAGCCGCTGGCGCATGGCCCGGCAGATTTCCGGCGTCATGCGCGCGTCAGGTGGCGGGCGGACGCGACGAGTGCACGGCGATCCCCATGAGGGAAAAGCCGGTGATGTGGCGCGCGAGCGCCTCGCAGTCGTCGTGCGGGACGCGCGGGTAGATGCGATCGATGGCGCCGCGCGCGAAAAGATAGAACAGGCACTGCCCCATCACGCTCATGGCAATGCGCGCCACCAGGGCATCGTCGGCCCCCGCGCCGGCGAGCCGCTGCACGATCGCGCCCAGCCGCTCGAGCTCGGGCCTCACGATATCGGTGATCAGCTGCTCGAAGTATTCGGTCGGATTCATCGACTCGTGCGCCAGGATCCGCCCCAGCGGCGAATTGCTCTCGCCCTCGACGAAGCGGCGCAGGATGCCGAGGACCTGGCGATAGAGCGCGTCCTCGGCCTGCTGGCCCGTGGCAGGTGCGCTGATTGGCGTCGCGGAAGTGGGGCGCGTCTCCGCCAGCTGCTTCAGCGTCGCAGCGTAGAGACCTTCCTTGCCGCCGAAGTAGTAGTTCACCGCGGAGAGGTCGACATCCGCGCTGCGCACGATCTCCCGCAGGCGCGTGCCCGCATAGCCGTGGCGCGCGAACATCTCCGAGGCCGCTTCGATCAGGCGCCGCGGGATTTCCGCGCCCTGGTCGGCGTGATGCTGGACGTACATCCCCTCGACCCTCCCCCCGCCAAGTGGAACAAGCTGGTCTTGCCCTTGGATTTAGCTTGAGTTAATTGTCTTCTACTGTCAATTAACATATGCAATACTAGGGGCCGGACGCGTCTCGTTGGCGGTCCGCAACCAACTACGGGGGTATTGGAAAATGGATCAGATCAAGAAAGCAGGCGAGCTGGCGCAACAGGATTCGCAGGACCTCGAGCTGGACAAGTCCGCGAAGGAAGTCCGCACGCTGAACGACCTGGAGATGGTGCTGGTCGGCGGCGGTGAAGGGGTGATCTGCTGGTGACGCCGGGCCGCGAACGGCCCGCCCAGGGTGACGCGCCCTAGCGGGCCGTCACCTTTTCTTTCGGCATCGCACGCTTCGGCGCTTTCGGCGCCGAGGCGGGCGCACGCGCGACCCCGAGGGGACGCTCGCCCATCGCCTGCAGTTGCTGGCGTGCTGCTTCGGCTTCCGCCCAGACTGCGTTCGCGGCGACGCGCGCGCGATCGTAGTCGCGTCGTGTCGCGTGCGTGTGGAACACCAGGACCGAGGCGAGCTGCCTCAGCACCTGGGAAGCCGATTTCTCGGCCGCGAGGTCGTGCAGCTGCGCCAGGCCGTCCTCGTGGCCTTCGAGCGCGCCACGCAGCGCGCGCAGCATCGTCACTTCGCGCGGAGTGGCGCTGGTGCCGGCCTTGCGTTTCTGCGTGAGCTGCCCGGTGAGGCGATCGGCCGCGCTCGAGTAACCGCCGGCAATGAGAAGGGATGCGAGCATCACCGCGTCGGAAGGCGAGTCGACGATGAGCCCGGCCGCGCCGTCGGCGTCGAAGTTGCGCTTGCCGTAGCTCCAGTCGCCCGAGAGCAGCGCGCGCCACAGCACGCGGGAGCGCTGGCGGCGGAATCGCAACTGGTCGTCGATGTCCTCGCCCTTCATGCGCCGGCCGACTTCCCAGACGTAGCTGTAGGGGCCAATGAACGCGCTCATGACCCCGAGCGCGATGAAGAGGTTGTCCTGCAACGCCATGTCGCCCACGAGGTCGCCGGACGATTGCTCGGCGTAGCTCGGCTCCGCCGCCGCGGCGGCCGCGGCCTGCGCGGTGTCGCGCTTGCTGAGAAGCCACACGACCGCCTCGGTCTTGTTCGAGACGCCGATCTTCTTGTAGAGGTTCGAGAGGTACACGCGGATGGTGCCCTCCTGGTAGCCGAGCTGCTCCGCCACGTCGCGGTTCGAGGCGCCGGTAGCCAGCAGCTCGAGCATGCGCTCGTCCCTTGCGTCGATTGCGTTGTCTTTCATCACACGAATCCCCGGTCTTCCTGCAGTGACTGGACCAGCTCCTGGAAGTCTTCCATGCCGGGGCTGGACCCGAGGTCCACGCCACAGCCTTGCGACTCGCTGCGAATCATGTCTTCAAACGTCGCGACCAGCGCGGGATCGAACTGCCGCCCCGCTTCCTGCCGCAACACATCGAGCGCCTCTCCCATCGCGCGCGGCTTGGTCGCCCCGTAGCCGCACACCATCATGTCGTATGCATCCGCAATGGCGCACATTCTCGCACCAAGCGGGATGAAAGTCCCGCCGACGCGCTCAGGATATCCCTTGCCGTCCCAATGCGCATGGTGGAAACGCGCAATTTCCCGCGCGAGGAACACCCGCGGGTGACGGTTATCCGACAGCATCTCCGCGCCCGCTTCCGGATGGCGTTTAACGATCGCTTTTTCGGCATCGTTGAGAGGCGCGCGCTGGGTGAGGATCCCGGCGGGCACGGACATCATGCCGATATCGTGCAACTCGGCCGCCAAGCCGATCTCCAGGGCCTGCAGGGGATCGGTGCCCGCGAAGAGGGCGAGCGCCTTGGTGAGCGCACCGACCCGCATGCCGTGCCAGCCCGTCTGGTCGATGCGCATGACGGCGCTCGCGGCCAGGCGCTGCATCGCCTGCCAGCTCTCCGGCTGCGCGGGACGGGCGAGCTGCAGGGTGAGGCGCGCGCGGACCTGCTCCTGCTTCAGCTCACGCGTGGAGCCCGCGGCATCGGCCAACGCGGCGAGCTCGACGAACTGGCGGGCGCGCTCGACGCCCGTGCGGTAGACGTGGTTCGAGAGCTCCTCCAGCCGGATGAGCGCACGCGCCGCATTGCCCGCGGCTTCCTCGGCGCGGATGGCGCAGGCGAGCGTGTCGTGCAAAGCACCCGGCACCTCGCGCGCGGTGCAGAGGGCACGGTCGATGCGAGTGAGCGCAATGTCGATCTCACCCACCGCGATTTCGTAGGTCGCACGCGTGGTCGCGGCCGCGATCACCGCGCGCGACGAGCCCATCTTGCCGGCAAGTGCGGCGGCTTCGCGCACATGGGCTTCCGCGTCGGGCACGCGTCCCGAGGCGACCAGCAGGCGCACGAGGTTGCGCCGCACCAGCACCGCGCCGTGGGGATCCTGCTCGACGAAATCATCGGTGAGCTCGAGCAACGCCCGCTCGCCGTAACCGATGCCCTGGTCGAGGTTGCCGGCCTGGTAGCAGCAGTCGGCCAGGTTGGCGCACGCCGCGAAGCGGCCCTGCAGGTGCTCTTCGTGGGTTTCGACCAGCGCGAGCGCCCGCTGGAAGCAGCGTGCCGCCATGTCGTAGTTGCCCGAGACCAGTGTCACGACGCCGATGTTGTTCCACACGCGTCCCATCTCGACGGGATCGGCCGCGGCGGTCGCGAGCCTGAGCACCTGCACGTGATGCTCGATGCCGCCCACGAGGTCGCCGCTATCCGTCGCGAGGTGGCCGCACACCGTCGCGGCCCTGCGAATCAGCTGCGCGTCGTTCGCTTCCATGCAATGCGCGAGGACTTCGCGCGCGAGCGGCAGC
Organism: Usitatibacter sp.; assembly: GCA_035525255.1. GTDB lineage: Bacteria > Pseudomonadota > Gammaproteobacteria > Burkholderiales > Usitatibacteraceae > Usitatibacter. The sequence continues at coordinate 1,090 of DATLEL010000252.1, read as the reverse complement.
GCGTCGGCCGAGCGCCCCGTCTGGTACAGGGCGCGGCACTGCGTGAGCGCCGAATCCACGACCGCATGCAGCTCCGCTACCGGCAAGGGCGCATGGAGCCGCTGCATCAGGGGGGCGATCTCGCTGCGGAAGGCAGCTGCGTGCGCTTCGGTCAAGCGAACCCTTTGTTAATCGTGGTTTTTTACGATTGTACTAGGGCCGCAGCCAGCCGGGGCTGGAACCGTTGGCCTGGCCGCCAGTGCGCGTTCGGGCCCTATTGCGCCACAGCAGACCCGCAAACACAAATCCGGCCGCGCCCAGCAGGCCGAAGAACCACAGCATCGGCGCATAGCCCGCGGGATTCGCTTCGCTCGCGCCGTTCGCGTCGTTGAGATAGCCCGCGACGAGGTTGCCGAGCGTCATGCCGGCGTTCTGCAGCATCGTCATCAAGCCGAAGGCGGTGCCGAAGCGCCGCGGCTCGACCAGGAACGTGACCGACGGCCACAGCACCGCGGGGACCAGCGAGAAGCTGATGCCGATGAGCACCGTCGCGATCCACAGGTTCCAGTGCGTGCCTGCGAGCACGAGGAAGGTCACGGGCAGCAATGCCGCGCCGAAGGTCATCAGGGCTTCGCGGTGCCCGAAACGATCGGCGATGTAGCCGAAGAGCGGTGTCGCCACGATGGCAGCGAGGAAGACGTGGCTGTTCATGAGGCTCGCTGCGTCCAGCGGCAGGCTGTGCGCATGCTGGAAATACTTGATGGCGAACGTGCTGCGGAACGGGAAGATCACCGAATAGAAAGCGACGCAGAGTGCCACGATGCACCAGAACGCGCCGCTGAATCGCCACACGTCCGTGAGCACGAAGCGCTCCTGGGCCTGCGCGGCGAGGAGGCCATGGCGCTGCTCGGTGCGCCGCTCGAGCCACCAGAAGAGGGCGGATGCGATCGCCGCCAGCAATGCGAGCGCCGCCGCGAGCTCGAGCGGGCCACGCCATCCCTCGGCGTAGAGCGCGGGCGCGAGGGTGGGCGAGAGGTCGGCGCCGTAGGAGCCCAGCCGGCCGAAGCTCAGGTTCAATCCCATGGCGAGGCCGAGCGTGGCGGAGCGGAAC